>JADFZO010000129.1 GCA_015232465.1 Desulfamplus sp. | reverse complement strand
ATTTGTTTGGATACATCTCAACAAGATTCTCTTTTCCAACAGCGGTCTGAACAACAAAACGCAGCTCGTCAGCAAAATAGTCGCCAAGAGATTTACGAACAACATTACATGGGTCTTGAACTGTAAACTTGATCTTTAAATCTTTGTTCCAATCTGAATTTACAGGAAGTTTTCCCTCTCTTATCCACTTTGCATACATTTCAACTATGCTTTTAAATTCAAAATTGTGGGGAATATTAAATTTTTTAAGAGCTGCATAAACAGCATAAAATGAGTGTCCACACTCTGTATTTATAAATATCTTGCAGCCAAGTTCATCAATTTTTTTGGATTGTGCTCTGACAATATCGCCCCAAGATTTGTCGTCAGCAAGGAACATGCAGTAGTTTTCACCACCCCACATATCTGAATAGTATGTCCAATCTGCATCTGCTTTATGAAGAAGTTTCCAAAGTGGGAGAAGTTCGTCTGGCTCTGTTACTGGTTCGCGGGAGTTTTGGTTAAGGGCATACATAGCCCCCTCTTTGTCAATTGGAGCTTGAAGCTCTTCAAATCCCTCTTGCTCTTTGCACTCTTCGGCAAGATCATTGACTGTAAATTCAAAATCTTCAAATGGAACGCCCATTGCTCCGCCGCGTGATTTTACATGCTGATCACATGAACCTAAAATACCTTTAGGTCGCTCTTCTCTTTTCCAGCCAGCCCTTAACTCAAAAATGAGCTGCGGAATATTAATGTCCATTGGACAGACACTCTGGCAACGTTTGCACATTGTGCAGACCCATACCCATGGATGTCTTTCAAGTTCTTCATCCATTCCAAGCACAGCCATTCTGACAAATTTTCTGGGATCCATATCCATCAAACCTGTTGCAGGACACCCGCTTGAACAGGCGGCACAAGTCATGCAAGCAGTTAAATTTGAATCTTGCATGGTTGACTTGTGCTTATTTTTAATTCCATCTTTTTTCTGACAATCGTTTAGTTTCAACATATCAAGCATAATAAAAAAACTCCTTCAACTAATTATAGTTATTACAACTATTTATCGTGGTTGAAGCTGCCATACACGGGCAGCAATATTAAAAAGCCGTCAGTGCTGATATGGTGCTTGATACATTGAATAGTGCCTTATTTTGATTAGACTAATAATTTCAAATCATAATATGTAAGAATGATTAAAATGTAGTAGGGGCACAGGGTGCTGCACCCCTACAAAAAACTAAGTTTATGACCAAGAGCAGTTAAAAAAAATCCCTACTTTACCTCTGCTGCTTCAAATCCTGCCCCCTTCCACGCAAATATTCCACCAGAGTAGCGATAGACATTTTTATAGCCAAGTTTCTTTGCCCACACTGCTCCATTGTGGCTTCTGGTGCATTTTACAAACCCGCAGTAGATTACGATTGGCTTATTAAGATCATCGCCTAAAAGTTTTTTAAAATCCTCTTCTGTTTTACCATCAGTCTCTTTTGTGTCCCATGTATTCATATCTGGAATTGGAAATAGAAACTGCACAGCACCTGGAACATGGGCTTTTTTGTAGCTATCTTCATAGGGCATAGTATCAACAATAACCATCTCTTTTTTACTATCCATCCAGCTTTTAAGCTCTTCTGTGGTTACAAGATCGTAGCCAGCTTTTTGAACATCACGCACAAGTTTTACAGCAACCTTTTCAGTCTCAACCTCTTGTTTAAATTTATCGTCGAGAAATGCAGTTGCAGGGTCTGCTGCAAATAGGGCTAAACAGGCAGTTAATACAAATAAAGATACAGATTGTGAAAAGATGTTTTTTACAGATTTCATTTTTTAAAACTCTCCTTTGATTAAATAGTTAAAATTATTTTTTAAATGCAAACTGCTTCCAATATCCAACTATTGAAACAGGTTTAAACCTATTGATTTTTCTGCAAATATATAGATAGATAACAGCACTGATAAATATCAAATCTCTTACTAACGAGGAACGTAATCCATGAAATGCAGCTCCAACTGGATCATCACTGCCAAAACAGCCACAATCAATGTCAAATCCCATCTTAATACCGTATATTAAAACAATCATAAAAAGGGTTAGCATAGAAAAAATAAGAGCCAACGAGCCTTTAATATCAAAAATTAAACCAATACCAGCTATGATTTCAGCTAAGGAGATCACAATGGCTGCAATGGCTCTAAGTTCTCCTACTGGCACTAATCCAAAGGCATGAATCACAGATACAAAAGCTGATAAATCAATAATCTTAAGCCACCCTGAATAGATAAAGAGCCCGCCGAGTATTATACGTATAATTTTATAGGCTATCTTTGAAAATAAAATATTTTGCATTGTAAAAACAGACGTTCTGCCTCAACAGCTCATTTTATCTAATCTATATTTTTGTTTTAATTTGCATATTAATCATCTATAATTTGCAAATATATGCAACCTTTATACTTTAAGGTTAGGAAGAATAGTTCTTCAAACATATTTGAGTCAAATTGTTATTTTCTATGCAATTAAAGATATTAATAGAAAAAATTTATAGAACAAAAAGGCTTAATTTAAGATGCAAAATAAAACCACCTTAGAAAAAAGGGTAAAAAGAAGAGTTACAGCAAGAGAGCACCGTTTTTTTGCTGTTTGTGCTCCTGGAATTAAAGGTTTGTGCCAAAAAGAGATTGTTAGCTTGAACCAAAAATTTGTGGATATAGAGGATAAATCAATTGAGTTTAAAGATATTGATACAATTAAAGGAGGGGTTGAGTTTACAACATCTGTAAAGGGTTGTTATGCTGCTAATCTCTATTTAAGAAGCCCATCTAAAATTTTAATGCGTATTGCCAAGTTTAAGGCTGAAAATTTTAGAACTTTTGAGAAAAAATTTAGTGAAATTGAGTGGGAGCTATATTTTAAACCATCTGCTATTTTTGAGTCTCAGCCTGATTCTGATCTTCTCTGTACGCTTCATTTTGAGGCATCAACATCAAGATCAAGGCTCTATCACACAGAGGCAATTACAGATAGGGCAAGATTGATAGTTTATGAACATTTTAATAAAATTTTTAAAGACAATTATAGTGTTATCCAAGCAGACAGCCCTAAAAAGAGTCAAACAGTTCTAATAAGGGCAGAAGATGATCAATTTGAAATCTCCATAGATAGCAGTGGCGAGCTTTTACACAAACGAGGATTAAAAGAGAATGTTGGCGTTGCACCTTTGCGGGAGACAATTGCATTTGCAATACTTTCAGCCCTTAAATATCCAAATTTTAGTGATAAAAAAGGGGCTAAAACGCTTCCTCTGATTGATGCAATGTGCGGGTCAGGGACATTTACACTTGAGGCAGCTATGATGGCAAATAGCATTCCAGCAGGTTTTTTTAGGCAGTTTGCATTTCAAGAGTGGCAATGTTTTAGTTTAGGGCAGTTAAATCACCTTAAAAAAGTGGCTCTAAATCAAATTTTAACTCCTTGTTATGACAATAGATCATCTATTTTTGCAGTTGATCAAGATGCCAATATTTTAGAGGGGCTAAAAAAGGTGGTTGATAGGCTAAAGGCTGATAACTTAACCCCATCATCGCAAATTGAGATTATACATAGCAATTTTTTTGATGTTGTGCCTGAAAAGTTGGCAGATCAAAAGGGGTTTTTGGTATTAAACCCCCCTTATGGTAGGCGTATTGGAGAAAAACAGTATGTTGAAGAGATTTTTAATAATATTGGTAAAAAGCTAAAATCAGATTTTAAAGGTTGGCGGGTAGCGGTTATTACTCCAGATAAAAGGCTGTTAAAACACCTTCCAGCGGCTAAATCTTTAATTCCAATTTTTCATGGCGGGCTTCAACTTGATGTAGCAATAATATACGTATTACCCAGTGTGTTTCGGTAATTAAATTCATTTTTTGTTCATTAAATAATCGATAATTTGGCACTGCTCCAAAGAATTAGGATGTTGATGACAATTACCTAAAAGAAAGAGTTAATGAGAATCCTTGAATATAACTACTAATCAAGGAGACTCCGATGGAATTGGATTTTGAGAAATACAAGAAAGAGCAATTTTGTTTAAACAAAG
>JADFZO010000128.1 GCA_015232465.1 Desulfamplus sp. | reverse complement strand
GAGCTAAAGTCAAATGGATTTAGTATTGTCTTTGTGGTTTTTGAGCCAGCGACTCCAGCAGCAATTGGTAAAAATCCATTTGACTCAAAATCAAGCAATTTGCCTGATGAATCTGCCAAGTAAAAGCGACCATCTGGCAGGGCAATCAAAATCCAAATATCAACTGGCTTGTTGTACGCTGGAAAATCGACTGATAGCTCCATCTTGCCATCAAGCGTGGTAGCACCATCAACTTTCGCCATCTTGCCCATGTAAACTGGGGCATCTGCTGGCTTGTCGCTTAAATCAAACCACTCAACTCCTTTTGGGGGGTCAATTCCCTCTGCGTCTGACGAGTTATCAGCAGGATTATCAGGCTTTTCGTCAGTTTGAACATCACAGCCATACAAAATAAGTGTAGTTTGTCCAGATGGGTTGGAACAGATAGAGCTGCTATCTGCTGTTATTGTGTATGTTCCAGCTTTTAGCATCTGATCTATATTCCACATAGCTTCACACCAACTCCACTGACATGGTCCATCGCTGGTTTTTATAAATGAGTTTGTGTATCCATCTGGTCCTGATAGTATCGCAAAGATAGTCTCTCCAGCTATACTGGTATCAAACCATATTCTAATTTTGGTGATATTAGTATCTTTATCAAGAGTAAATGATGTGGTTTGGGTATGACCGCAAGCTCCAAGATACTCGTAGTGAAGAACAGTCTCCTCTGTTGAGCAAGCCATAGCATAAAGTTGTGGAACAGCAATTGCCACAGATGCCAATGCCCAAATAAGAGAGAAGAAAAAATATTTAACGCTCTTTTTCATTGTGGTTACTCCTATTGTTTTTAATTGTGTAATCAAAGACCAGCTTGAGTTAAAAGTTTATTAATTCAACCATTTAACTCTAATATTAACCAAACTATTCTGCACCCTTAAAATTTATCACCCCCTTTAAATCTATTTTGAGTTTTAATGTTGTATTTTGTATTAAATTTTCGATGCTATTACCATGCCACTATTTTGAGGCTAATTTAGATAATCAAAAAAGCTAACGCTAAGGAATAAAATTGTATGGCAATTTAATTAAATGCTCTTGCATCATAAAGATTCAAAGATTATAAGCAGAAAAGAGAGGCAGATTTTAGCTAACAGTATATAATGTGAGTCTATTAACTTAAAATAATCAAGGAGGAAATTTAGTTTGGAAATAACAATCACAGAAAAAAAAGAAAAAGGCAAGCGTCCAGAAGATTCATCTTTAGGATTTGGCACAACTTTTACAGATCACATGTTCAACATGGATTACAGCCTTGAAAAAGGTTGGCACAACCCACGAATTGAGCCGTTTCAAAACATATCACTCTCACCTGCATCTATGGTTCTTCACTATGGACAGGAGATTTTTGAGGGGCTTAAAGCATACAAGAACCCTGATGGTGATGTTCAGCTCTTTAGACCAAAAGAGAACTTTAAGAGGTTTAATAGATCAGCAAAAGGAATGTGCATACCAGAAATTGACGAGGCTTTTGCGTTAGAGGCTCTTAAAAAACTTATAACACTTGAAAAAGATTGGATTCCAGAGACACTTGGGACATCTCTTTATATCCGTCCAACAATTATAGCAACTGACCCGTTTCTTGGTGTGCGAGCTTCTCATACATATCGCTACTTTGTTATCTTATCACCAGTTGGAGCATATTATTCTGAGGGGTTTAACCCTATTAAAATCTGGATTTCAACAGAGCGAGTAAGGGCTGTTCGTGGCGGTGTTGGCGAATACAAAACAGGTGGAAACTATGCTGCAAGCCTATTTGCCTCAGAAGTTGCAAAAAAAGAGGGGTACGCTCAGGTGTTATGGCTTGATGCTGTTGAACGCAAATATGTTGAAGAGGTTGGTGCTATGAATATCTTTTTTGTGATCAACAACGAGCTTATAACTCCAGAGTTAAATGGCAGTATTTTATCTGGCGTTACAAGAAATTCTGTTCTGCATCTTGGCAAAAAGTGGAATATGAAGGTCTCTGAACGTAAAATCAGTGTAGATGAGCTGATTGCTGCCTATAATAACGGCACACTTCAAGAGATGTTTGGTGCTGGAACTGCTGCTGTTATCTCTCCTGTTGGTGAGATTCGTTATGGCGATACGATTATGAAGATTGGCAATGGAAAACCAGGGGATATTACAACAAAATTTTATAAGGCTATTACAGATATTCAGTATGGCAAAGCCCCAGATACTGAAAACTGGATCGAAAAAGTTTTATAACTAAATAGCTAAAAAGGTTCATAAAAAAAGGGGGGATTTATGGCAAAGAAAAAAGATGAATTGGTACATATTGGAACTAAGATTAGACAAATCCGTTTTGAAAAAAAGATAACTCAAGATTTTATTGCAAATGAGACTGGACTCTCAATTGATTTTATCGAAGAGATTGAATCTGGTAAAAAAAGACCGTCAGTTGGCTCTCTTTTGCAAATATCACGAGCTTTGGGCATTGATTCTGGTCTGCTATTAAAAGAGCAAGAGGATACTGCCCAAGAGCGTATAAAAGCATACACCAAAAGAACTGATAACTACGCATACACCCCATTGACCCCGGGCACAGAGAACAAGCATCTTAAGGCTTTTCGCATAGTTATTGAGGCTGGTAAGGTTCATCAAGGGGTTGGCTTTCAGCATGAGGGCGAGGAGTTCTCTTATGTATTGGTTGGCGAGGTTGAGATCACAGTTGGAGACCATGTAAACCATCTAAAAGCTGGTGATTCTCTGCACTTTAACTCTGGAATTAAGCACGATTTAAGAAATGTTGGCAAAACTGATGCAGAGCTGATTGTTGTGGTCTATACTCCATAAATCCCCTCTTTTTCCCTTTTTTTCGGAGGTCATAAATATATTATGCTATTTAATTTAACAGAAGAGCAGTTGATGATTCAAAGCATGGTCAGAGAGTTTTCAAGAAAAGTGGTAGCTCCAACTGCTTCTGAACGTGATAAAACAAAAGAGTTTCCTGCAAAAAATCTAAAACAGATGGGTGAACTTGGGCTTATGGGCATGATGATTCCGCCTGAGTATGGGGGAGAGGGTGCTGATACAATCTCTTATGTTCTTGCTCTGTCTGAGATTGCCTATTCATGCGCCTCTACATCTGTAGTTATGTCTGTTCAAAACTCTATTGTTTGCGAAAGTATCTTAAAATTTGGAACAGAAGAGCAAAAAAAGAGGTTTTTAGTCCCGCTTGCGTCAGGCGAGATAATTGGAGCGTTTGCCCTAACAGAGCCAGATGCTGGCTCTGACCCTGTTAGCCAAACCACAACAGCAAAAAAAGATAAAGATGAGTATATTTTAAATGGAACTAAGCGGTTTATAACCTCTGGGCAGAATTGCAAGGTGGTGATTGTTACTGCAAAAACAGATGAGAGTGCGGGTCATCGAGGCATTAGTGCATTTTTAGTGCCCAAAGGTTTAGCTGGATTTAGCGTGGGTCATGTTGAGGATAAGATGGGTTTAAGGGCATCAGACACCACTGATCTTATTTTTGAGAACTGCCGCGTGCCAGCAGAAAATATTTTAGGCAAAGAGGGTGATGGATTTAAGATTGCCATGTCTGGACTTGATGGCGGAAGAATCGGCATTGCTGCTCAATCTCTTGGTGTGGCTGAGGCTGCATTTGATGCTTCAATTCGCTACACCCGTCAAAGAAAGCAGTTTGGCTGTTCAATCTCAAAACATCAAGGTATAAGATGGCAGATTGCAGATATGGCAACCCAAATTGAGGCAGCTCGTCAGCTTATGCTATCAGCAGCAGCTATGAAAGATAGAAAAGAGAAATTTACAACTCAAGCATCAATGGCAAAGCTCTTTGCATCTGAGATGGTCAACCAGATTACAGCAAGGGCAATTCAGCTTCATGGTGGATATGGTTTTACAAAAGATTATGATGTTGAAAGATACTATCGTGATGCAAGGGTCTTTACAATCTATGAAGGAACTTCAGAGATTCAGAGGATTGTGATCTCAAATAACATTTTAAAAGATAAAAGAAATCAGTAAAAAAAGTCAGATAGACATTTAATAACTATTTATTTTAAGGAGTTCAACATGATTGAAGAGACAGTTATCCCAGCAGCAGT
>JADFZO010000127.1 GCA_015232465.1 Desulfamplus sp. | reverse complement strand
GATTTTGATCTTAACAAGATGGTTGGTAAAATAACTGAGATGTTTAAAATCAAGGCTTCTGAGAAGGGACTTTTGTTAGATTGTCATATTGAACCTGATGTTCCCATTTTACTAAGAGGCGACCCCAATCGCTTACGTCAAATCTTTTTGAATTTGCTAAACAATGCCGTTAAATTTACAGAAAAAGGTAAAATAAATATAACTATTCGGAATGAAAAAATAGATGAAGATTCTGAACATATAAATACAAATAATAAGTTGACTCTTAGTTTTAGCGTTACAGATACTGGCATAGGCATATCTCAAGATCGTCTGGATCGACTTTTCAAACCATTTTCACAGGCAGATGCCTCTACAACTCGAAAATATGGCGGAACTGGTCTTGGACTTGTGATTTCACAACGGCTGCTTGAACTTATGGGTGGGAAGATTTCAGTTCAAAGCGAACATAACAAGGGGACAACTTTTAGATTTACAGCACAATTTGAAAAAGGTTTGAGTGGTGCTAAACCTGCTATTAAGCATAATGAGAATCTTTTAGTATCAGATTCGCAGTTTAGATCTATTCGTGTTCTAATGGCAGAAGATAATGAGTTTAATCAGAAAGTTGCCATTATATTACTGCAAAAAATTGGTATTACTCCAAATGTGGTCTGCAATGGTAAAGAGGCTGTTGAAGCAATCCATCAAGATGAGTATGATATTATACTAATGGATATTCAGATGCCTGAGATGAGCGGGATTGAAGCAACAAGAATTATAAGGAGCAAAGGGATTACCACTCCTATTATTGCTATGACTGCAAATACAACGCAACAAGATCGGGACGAGTGCATTGACGCTGGAATGAATGACTATATTTCCAAGCCTATTGATCCTGATAAGTTGAGTGATAGCATCAGAAGGCATACTAAAAAAGCTCCCCATACTTCCGACAAATCTCCTACCCATTTTACATAAATTTAAGCCAGCACCTACGTTACAGTTTAAAAAGAGGTGGTTCAATTGCCCCAAAAAGCTAAAAAGCGATCCATAAAGAGCAATGAGGAGAATCTTCTTATCATTCAACGTGATTTGGGTATTGCACTTGGCAATGCTTCAGAGCTTCAAACTGCACTTAATATCTGTTTAGAGGCTCTCTTAAAAATCAATGACATTGATTGTGCTGGCATATATCTTATTAATCCTGATAATCAAGACCTCTATTTGGCAGAGTTTAGAAATCTTCCAGACTGGTTTATAAAATTGGGTTCTTATTATGAAAAAGATTCCCTACAGGTCAAGTTGATTATGCAGCAAAAGCCTATTTTTTCTTCATATAGTAAAATTTTACACTCATTGGAGTTGGAGTATGAGCAGATAGCAGAGAAACAAAAATCAGGTATCAAGGCACTTGCTCTAATGCCTATTATAGACCAAAAGAGTGTTATTGGTGTACTTAATGTTGCATCTAAAGGCTCAGATGACTTTCAAGAATTTACAAAGTATGCTTTAGAATCAATTGCATTTCAGATAGCAGGAGTGCTTACCAGAATACAGGCAAATGAGGCTTTGCAGGAGAGCCAAAGCAACTTAAAAGCACTATTTGATAATTTAAATGATTTTCTTTTTGTTCTTGATGATACAGGCAAGATTATTGAATTTAATCCAGTTGTAAAAAGGCGTTTAGGATATTCTGAAAACGAACTTCTCAATATGACAGCCTTAGATGTTCATCCTCCAGATATGCGTAATGAGGCAGGAAGGATAATTTCAGATATGCTTGCTGGAAAAACAAATAACTGTCCTATTCCATTGCTGACTAAAGATGGAAAACAGATTCAGGTAGAGACCGTTGTAACTCTTGGTATGTGGAATCATAAAAATGCGATATTTGGAATCTCAAGAGATATAACCCAAAGGCTTGAAATGGAGAGAGCAAGACAGTTGAGCGAGGATCGGCTTGCAGCAGCTATTGAGGCAATAGATGAGGGGTTTGCACTTTATGATGCTCAAGATCGTTTAACTATGTTTAATGCAAAGTATGTAGAGCTATATAAAGATTCTGCAAAAGTGATTTTTATAGGCAACAGCTTTGAAGATATGCTTTGGTATGGTGTTAAGCATGGACAATATCCAGAGGCTGTTGGCAGAGAAGAGGAGTGGGTGGCAAAAAGGCTCTCTGAACATAAAGCAGCAGGCAGCAGCCATGAGCAGAAACTTAAAGATGGACGCTGGGTTAAAATAGCTGAACGAAAAACAAATGATGGAAGTGTTGTTGGTTTTCGTGTTGATATTACTGATCTTAAAAAATCAGAAGAGATAGCAAAAAAGGCTTTAAAAGAGAAAGAGACGCTTTTGAGGGAGATTCACCACCGTGTCAAGAACAACATGCAGGTTATATCAAGCCTTTTGAGTCTTCAGGCAAACAAATCCAATAACCATAATACGATCAAGGCGTTAGAACAGGCAGAGAGCAGAATTCACTCCATGACTTTAGTGCATGAGATTCTATACCAATCAGAAGGGGGGCTTCTTGCTAAGATCGATTTTCAGCTCTATTTAGAGAGGCTTCTTCACAACCTTTTTAACCTCTTTGCTGAAAATAAAAATATTGCAGTAAAAATTGATGCTGCCAATATAACTCTGCGTATGGATCAGGCAATTAGTTGCGGATTGGTTGTTACAGAACTTGTCTCAAACAGCCTTAAATATGCCTTTCGAGATGATAAGCTTGGGGTGATAAACATAGATTCTAAATTTAGTGAAAATCGCTATAAACTTTGTATTTATGATAATGGGTGGGGGCTACCAGAGTGTTTTGATTGGCAAACTTCCAACAAAACATTGGGTCTGCGTTTAGTTCGAGAGCTGGTGCAAGGGCAACTTGAGGGAAAGCTGACTTTAGTCAAACATAACAAAGGGGTCTGCTGGTTGGTTGAGTGGAGTGTTTAGCAATTCCAATAAGGATTTTAATCTATGAACGAGAAAATACCTACTAAAACAGCAAAAATATTGATTGTTGAAGATGAGCGGGTTGTTGCAATGTCAATTGAAGATGCCTTGATTGGCATGGGTCATACTGTCTGCGGAATTGCCAGTTCAGGAGAACAGGCTCGTCTCTTATCTGCCTCAAACAATCCTGATCTTGTTATGATGGATATAAAGCTTAAAGGGGCAGCAGATGGTATTGAGACCGCAAAAAAACTCAAAGAGCTATACGATATTCCAGTTATCTTTTTAACTGCCTATTCTGATCAACAGATTCTTGAAAGGGCGAAATTGGTTGAACCTTTGGGATATATCCTAAAGCCGTGTAAAGTTGATGTTTTAAAATCAGTTGTAGAGATAGCTCTATACAAGGCAGAGATGGAGAAAAAGTTGCAGCAGATAAACCATCAACTTGAAGAGTCTGTCAAAAAAAGAACAAAAGAGCTTACAGATGAGATTGCACACAGAAAAGAGACAGAACAGACACTTAGGGAAAAAACCCATTTCTTAAAAGAGTCAAATGAGGCGTTATCTTCAATGATAAAGACAAGAGAGGCAGAGAAAAGGGCAATTGAAGAGGAGATACTTTTAAATATCAAAAAATATGTCCTTCCGTACATTGAATTGATCGATCAGGAGAATCCAACAGATAAACTTCTTGCTGTAACTGCAATGTTAAGAAAAACACTCAATGAACTTGTTTCGCCTGCATCAAAGACTCTTTTTGCTAAATATATCAATTTAACCCCACATGAGATTAAAATTGCAGAGCTTATAAGAGATGGCAAATCAACAAAAGAGATCGCATCGCTTGTCAATATTGCACCAAGCTCTGTCTCTACTTACAGAAATCATATACGAAAAAAAATGGGTCTTTTAAATTCAAGAGTTAATCTTGAGACATACCTTAAATCGCTTGCTTAAATTTTGAGAAGATTTGTCAATCTAAAAGATAATTTTACTTACAATTAACGAAATCGTTATGGAACAAAGCTGAAGGCTAATTTAGAGGTTGTAAAGGAATCAAAAATAGTTGAAGATGCGAGCCAAAAAGCTAAAACAGGTAGGTGAAGAGCTTCAAACAATATTGGGAAAATTTAAAACTAAATAGAGTATATAGCATTATGAGCCTAAATAAAAAAAATACTGAAAAACAGGAAA
>JADFZO010000126.1 GCA_015232465.1 Desulfamplus sp. | reverse complement strand
GGCAGAATGATGTGTGCAATTGGATTTGCTATGATTGTATTTTACTGCAGAAACTACATTGTTGAATACTCTACCCCTGAAAATAGAGCACTTAATCTTGCTGGATATACTGCTGCATTTTCAGGTGGTATGCTTTGCAGTATTGTGGTTGGAGGTATTATTACTGAATATTTTTCGTATAAGGCGGTGTTCCTATTTTCAGCAGCAATACTTTTGATAGTGTTAAAATTTGCACACATGGTCTTTCAAGATTATGGCAACGAAGAGGAATATCTTGAGAGTACATCAGAGACAAAATCAGCAAAATCTGACGATACAGCAAATCAAAAAAATATACCTTTACTGCTTAAACTTATGGTCAAAGATATAGAGATTTTATCGGTCTTTTTTCAAGGAATAATAACAAGAGTCATATTTATCGGTCTTTTTTATTACACCCTTCCAATATTTCTAAAGCAGTATTTCTCATTTTCAGATGTGGGCAGAATTATGATGTTTTATACCCTTTCAAGTATTCTTCTTTCAACTTGGCTAAATAAATTTGTGAAGAGCAAGAGACACAGTATATGGGGCATATTTGTCTCCAATATGGTTCTTGGTGCTGTAATGTGTATGTTTACGATGCTAAAACTTGATAATAATCTCTATATAGCCTTAGTCTCTATCGGGCTTCTTTTGATTCTTGGCATTGCAAACTCTATAACATTTCCATCTCAGGTAAATCTTCTGCTTGAGACAAAAACAGCAAAACAGATGGGAAGTCATACCCCAATGGCAGTTTTTCAGGCTATCGAAAGGGTTGGAAGCGCTTTGGGACCTGTTATATTTGGCAGTATTACTGTATGGTTTGAGATCACTGAAGCTGTAAGTGTAGTGGGTGCTGTCTGCTTAGTAACAACAATTATGTTCATACTTCCATACGGCAAAAGGGCTTTTACAGGTTGATAGCTTTTAATGTTATTAATATTTTCTTTGACCGTAGGTTAAATTTTAAGGGGTAATTTCTATGAAAAAATCAACGATTATATTTACCTTGCTCTTTTTTACACTCTTTATAGGAGTAAGTAATCTTTATGCTCAAGATGGCGGGGAAAAATATAAAATAGCTGCTATTCAGCATCAAGATATGATACTTTTTTCAGATGCTTTTGACGGGTTTAAAAAGGGGCTTAATGATCTTGGATATACAGACAAGGTTGAAATAGAGCATTTTAATGCAAAAAAAGATATTCCTAAATTAGATGAGACCATTGAGCAATACTCTACAAGAGATGATCTTGATCTTATTTTTGCAATTGGAACAAGAAGTGCCGTAGGTGCTGTAAAAAAGATAAAGACAATACCTATACTCTACACTGGCGTAACTGATCCTGAGAACTCAGGACTTGTTACTGACTGGAAAACTTCAGGAAGAAATTATACAGGAATAGCAACCCCTGATTACCTAACTATGGGAATAAAACTGCTTTTTGAAAATCTTGAAGATACATCAAGTCTTGGAATGATCTATCTTACAGGCGATCCAAGTCATGTTGGAGGTGTAAGAGGTGTTGAGAAGTTTTCACAAGAAGCTGGATTTAAGTTTGTCTATAAGGGTTTTGATATGAGAGATAAAGATGGGAATCTCTATCCTAAAGAGGTTTTAAGAGAATATATAAGAGAGGCTCTTGAGTATGTTCTTCCGCAGGTAAAACTCTTTTTTGTTCAGCCATCTCAATCTTTTTATGAGCACTTTGATATTTTTCATGAGGCTTTTGTTAAATATGGAATATTTAGTGCTGGGGATCCTATGTATATAAAAAATGGAATCATAATGGGTATTGGTCGAGACATAAAGGAGTTTGGAAAGCAGGCAGCAGAGTATGCTGTGAAGATACTTAATGGAGAGTCTCCAGCTAATTTGCCTATGGATACTGGCGAGAAATTTTTAATTGAGTTTAATTTACAGGCAGCAGAACTTGTAGATTTTGCCCCCCCAATTATGCTTCTTTCTGCAACTGACATTATCCACAAAGAGCTTGAAACAAAAGAGATAAAACAGTAATGCGGTTGTTGATAATACTTAGAGCATACTTAAATGAAAAAAACTATTGAGAACACTGCTGGACTTAAGGCAAGCTATATACGAGAGCTTGAAAATCTATACCTTTATCGTACCCCGCCAGAAGAGCTTATCTCAAAATCTCAGCTTGAGGCTCTTGTCTCGATCTCCTTTTATATTGGGCGTCAAGTCGCGGTTTTAATCAATAGAGATGGAAAGACTATTTATGTGGTTGTAGGAGATCCGCAAGGGGTTGTTATCCCTGAAACGCCTGAATATAGAGCAAGACCAGGTCAACTAAGAGGTCTGCGATGTATCCATACCCATCTAAAAAAAGAGCCTCTATCCAAAGATGATCTTACTGATCTTGCACTGCTTAGATTAGATTTTATGGCAGCAGTTACCATTACTGAAAATGGTGTTGTTGATAGAATCTATCCTGCCCATATTTTGCCTTCAGAAGAGGGGGAGCCGTATCAAGTTATGGAGCCTATTTCAGTTGACTCTATATCTATCGATTGCACAGGGGTGATTGTCTCTATTGAGTCAGAACTTGCAAGGAATAATTCGCTCTACAAGGCAGAATCTGGTGAAGAGAAGGCTCTTTTAATCCATGTTACCACAGATGTAAAAGGCAAAAAAGATACCAATATGTTTGATTCAAGAGCCTCATTAGATGAGCTTGAGGAGCTTTGTCGAACAAGCAACATTCAGGTTATTGGTTCAGCAATACAAAGACGCAAGATGATTGATCCAAAATTTGTTGTTGGAAGGGGAAAACTTTCAGAGCTTACAATTCATGCTATCCAAAAATATGCTACAATGATGATTTTTGACACAGAGCTTACTCCAGCACAGATTCGCTCTATTACAGATTTTGTTGAGATGAAGGTTATTGATCGTACTCAACTGATACTTGATATTTTTGCTAAACGGGCTAAAAGTCGTGAGGGAAAATTGCAGGTTGAACTTGCTCAACTCAAATATCTTATGCCAAGGCTAATCACAAAAAATACAGCAATGTCAAGGCTTACAGGAGGTATTGGAGGAAGGGGACCGGGTGAGACCAAACTTGAGATAAATAGAAGACGGGTTCGCGAAAAGATAACGCTTCTTGGAAAAGAGATAGAGAAGATAAGAAAACAGAGAAGTCAGCAGAGGGCAAAGAGGAATCGTAAACAGGTTCCAGTTATCTCAATTGTGGGTTATACAAATGCTGGTAAATCTACCTTGCTGAACACCTTGACCAAAAGTGAAATTACAGCCGAAGATAAACTCTTTGCAACATTAGACCCTTCAAGCAGAAGGTTAAAATTTCCTCGCGACATTGAGGTTATAATTACAGATACAGTTGGATTTATCCAAAATCTTCCAGAGGAGCTGATGGAGGCGTTTCATGCTACACTTGAAGAGCTTGAAGATGCTGATATTCTGCTTCATGTTGTAGATATTAGTAATCCTCGATATGAGCAGCAGATGAGATCAGTTGAAGATATTATTAAAAAACTTAAATTAGACTCCATAACTGTCATATACCTATTTAACAAGCAGGATAAAATAGATATTAACACATTTGATAATCCTTGGCTTTTGAATCAAGGGATACTCATCTCAGCAACAGAGCAGGAGACTTTAAAGCCACTTGTGAGCAGACTTGAGGATATGTTAAGTTAAAAAATCCTACCTTAAAATAGAACTTTCTTGCTTTTTGCTCTCGCCCCCTTTCTCTTTTTTTGAAATATTTACCACCTAAAACTACCTAAAAATTGTAAGTCAAATTATGAATCAAAAACTATACAGATCGCCAAAAGAGCTAAATCAAGGAGATACTATTGGTGTATGCGCCCCCTCTGGTGCATTTGAGAGGGCTGTTTTTAAGCGGGGGATCAAGGTTTTGGAGTCAATTGGCTTTAAGGTCTATATCCCAGATGAGATTTATCAAAAAAAGAGATATATGGCGGGCAGCGAGAGTGTCAGGGCTGATGTTTTAAACACTCTTTTTCAAAATAGTGAGGTTGATGCAATTATTTGCGTCAGAGGCGGATTTGGAGCACTAAAGATTTTAGAGCTTCTTGATTATGAGGCAATATCAAAAAATCCTAAGCTATTTATTGGATTTAGTGATATTACAGCTCTTCTTATGGCAATTTGTGAGCGGGCTATGTTTGAAGTTATTCATGGACCTGTATTAACAACCCTTGTCAATGCAAATCAAAATACCCTGAAATCATTTTATAGGCAGTTGACTATGCCTTATA
>JADFZO010000125.1 GCA_015232465.1 Desulfamplus sp. | reverse complement strand
TGTTTCTGACAGGCATGTTAAGATGCCTTGATGCTCAACATAATAAAGTGTCTCAATCCCCTCTAATCGGGGCAGTGTTTCTGACACATTGGCGGTATGTTCTGGACACCCTGACCCTAACTTTATGTCTCAATCCCCTCTAATCGGGGCGGTGTTTCTGACCAGGATTATCAAGAATTGCAAGATATTAACAATGAAATCATGTCTCAATCCCCTCTAATCGGGGCGGTGTTTCTGACTGAAAAGGCAGCAGTTGCTAACGGACAGAAATGGTTGGAAGTCTCAATCCCCTCTAATCGGGGCAGTGTTTCTGACCGACAACATGGCACATGAAATTACAACAAATGATACGTCTCAATCCCCTCTAATCGGGGCAGTGTTTCTGACTATCATGGAAAAAAAATCAAAAGCTATTCTTGCCGCTCTGTCTCAATCCCCTCTAATCGGGGCGGTGTTTCTGACCAATACGCTTTTATCACACATTATTAAACCTATTGTAATAAGTCTCAATCCCCTCTAATCGGGGCGGTGTTTCTGACAGACTTAATACTAATATTATCAACTAATGAAGGAGCTATAAGTCTCAATCCCCTCTAATCGGGGCGGTGTTTCTGACATGAATGAGCCATCAACAGGCTTTATATGTTGGACCAAGTCTCAATCCCCTCTAATCGGGGCGGTGTTTCTGACCCGAAAAACTGCTGTGAATGTAGAAAAGTTTATAGAGAAGTCTCAATCCCCTCTAATCGGGGCGGTGTTTCTGACGGAGCGTCAGGCTTCTCGTCTATCTGGAAAGTATTACCGTGTCTCAATCCCCTCTAATCGGGGCGGTGTTTCTGACAAAATGAGAAAAAAGTAATAGTTGATGCTATTTCATTAGTGTCTCAATCCCCTCTAATCGGGGCGGTGTTTCTGACTATAAAGGAACTGGATTGGATAACGCCACCACAAGCAAGTCTCAATCCCCTCTAATCGGGGCGGTGTTTCTGACGGGAAGAATCCATTCGCACTTGTAAGTCTCAGATTTCTGTGTCTCAATCCCCTCTAATCGGGGCGGTGTTTCTGACTTACAGAGAGTTAATAGGGTATCTCAGAGAAAGATATGAAGTCTCAATCCCCTCTAATCGGGGCGGTGTTTCTGACGCAACGAAGCTACCAAGATACAGATGAGCTTAGAAAAATACTGTCTCAATCCCCTCTAATCGGGGCGGTGTTTCTGACCAACTTTAAAACACATAAAAGAATTTTTACTTCAGGAAGGCTTTAGTCTCAATCCCCTCTAATCGGGGCGGTGTTTCTGACTGAGAATGGAATATAATTTAGAAAAAACGTTGGCATGGGTGTCTCAATCCCCTCTAATCGGGGCGGTGTTTCTGACTGGGCGAATCGAATGACGGTTATCGTTCGCATACATATGTCTCAATCCCCTCTAATCGGGGCGGTGTTTCTGACATAATAAAAAAATATTAGTTGCCATAATGAAAATAAGCAAGTCTCAATCCCCTCTAATCGGGGCGGTGTTTCTGACGTGCAACTATTAAATGTTTTGAAAATTCACGCTGGTTTATGTCTCAATCCCCTCTAATCGGGGCGGTGTTTCTGACTGCAAGTGCAGAAGACGTAATAATCTCTGTCACCCCTACGTCTCAATCCCCTCTAATCGGGGCGGTGTTTCTGACCTGACATAACATTAGAGCTATAATATCAATTAGTTAGCAGTTTGTCTCAATCCCCTCTAATCGGGGCGGTGTTTCTGACATTCAAAAAGAACTTTCAACATCTGATGTTTTAATTATTGTCTCAATCCCCTCTAATCGGGGCGGTGTTTCTGACAAAACCTAATGTTCTGTCATTATAAAACAGAACATAAAGTCTCAATCCCCTCTAATCGGGGCGGTGTTTCTGACTACCTTGTCAAGTCTAATATCAGCTTTTAAAAATGCCGATAGGTCTCAATCCCCTCTAATCGGGGCGGTGTTTCTGACTGGCATTACAGAGAGTTAATAAGGTATTTACGGTCTCATTGTCTCAATCCCCTCTAATCGGGGCGGTGTTTCTGACTGTGAATTAGAGAAATAAAAAATAGTATTCGTTACTCGGTCTCAATCCCCTCTAATCGGGGCGGTGTTTCTGACAATAATAAAAGTTTAAATTTTGAGTTATTTCAGGAACTGTCTCAATCCCCTCTAATCGGGGCGGTGTTTCTGACGGAGATTGAGACATGACAAACGATCAAATTATAAAAAAGTCTCAATCCCCTCTAATCGGGGCGGTGTTTCTGACGTTATTCAGTTCTTGATAACCATACATTCAGATACGAAGGTCTCAATCCCCTCTAATCGGGGCGGTGTTTCTGACAAAAAGCCCTGTGAAAATCGGGGCAGCAATTCCGTTAATATGTCTCAATCCCCTCTAATCGGGGCGGTGTTTCTGACGTTCAAGAACTTATTACGCTTCTTATCAAGAAGCACACAGTCTCAATCCCCTCTAATCGGGGCGGTGTTTCTGACATTCAACTTGCTATTGAACTTTTACAAGTAACTCAAAAGTCTCAATCCCCTCTAATCGGGGCGGTGTTTCTGACCAAGAGAAAAAAGAAAGTTTGTGCATAGATGATTTAAAGTCTCAATCCCCTCTAATCGGGGCGGTGTTTCTGACAAGTACGATTGTAGGTCATGCTATAATCAATATCACCAGAGTCTCAATCCCCTCTAATCGGGGCGGTGTTTCTGACCTGTTATAAATATTGATAATATAGAAATTGCCGTTTCTGTCTCAATCCCCTCTAATCGGGGCGGTGTTTCTGACGTAAGGAAGAGCCTTGGATTTGGACAGAAGAAGAAGTTAAGTCTCAATCCCCTCTAATCGGGGCGGTGTTTCTGACCAGATGACTTTGACAAATATCTTGCAGATGCTGAAATGTTGTCTCAATCCCCTCTAATCGGGGCGGTGTTTCTGACGAAGGTTCTGACTACTTCCCGCATAATTTCAGTTCCGTAGTCTCAATCCCCTCTAATCGGGGCGGTGTTTCTGACGTACATTTGCCAGCCCAGTCAAAATATTCAACCCAATTGGTCTCAATCCCCTCTAATCGGGGCGGTGTTTCTGACTTGAAATGGCAGCCGAGACAAGTATCACTTTTAAAACTGTCTCAATCCCCTCTAATCGGGGCGGTGTTTCTGACGGGACCTAAAACCTCATTTGAAGTTGTCATCTCTGAAATGTCTCAATCCCCTCTAATCGGGGCGGTGTTTCTGACGTTTATGCAATAGTGCTGCAAAGCACGATATGCAGACTGTCTCAATCCCCTCTAATCGGGGCGGTGTTTCTGACTCATACGGATCGATCAACGGTGTACAAAAACAGATTGGTCTCAATCCCCTCTAATCGGGGCGGTGTTTCTGACTTGAGAAAGAATGGAACAACCCTGACCAGGAATGCTGGGAAGCGTCTCAATCCCCTCTAATCGGGGCGGTGTTTCTGACAATACCTTTACAATAATAAGTCTAAGGTTTCTGTAAGTGTCTCAATCCCCTCTAATCGGGGCGGTGTTTCTGACCTTAGATGAGCAGATTAATAAAGACATGGCTGAGTTCAGTCTCAATCCCCTCTAATCGGGGCGGTGTTTCTGACAGGATATGCATAAGTTCAAACCTGATATGTCATAGCTAAAGTCTCAATCCCCTCTAATCGGGGCGGTGTTTCTGACGTTAATCTCAGAGCTTACGCAGCTAAAATAGCAGCTGAGTCTCAATCCCCTCTAATCGGGGCGGTGTTTCTGACATAAAAAAGGAAAAAGAGTTTAAAAAGAAGAAAAAAATAGTCTCAATCCCCTCTAATCGGGGCGGTGTTTCTGACTTTCAGTTCCGTAGCAGAGGCGGAATATTTTGCCAATGCAGTCTCAATCCCCTCTAATCGGGGCGGTGTTTCTGACCGACAAACTATAAAACAAAGCTCTAATCCTTTCTTAAAGTCTCAATCCCCTCTAATCGGGGCGGTGTTTCTGACCCAAGATTGACTTCAACATTGAAATGAGAGCCAAAGCGTCTCAATCCCCTCTAATCGGGGCGGTGTTTCTGACTTATGACATTACAGGGTACGATAAATTTAACCCTGATTTTGTCTCAATCCCCTCTAATCGGGGCGGTGTTTCTGACCGAAGAGTTGGAAGATCATATGATTGGTTTTTGTCTCAATCCCCTCTAATCGGGGCGGTGTTTCTGACGTTACAAATTGGTTGCAAGGCAGAGATATAAAAATTATATGTCTCAATCCCCTCTAATCGGGGCGGTGTTTCTGACCTAAATTGAATACTGTTATTTACAGTAAATACC
>JADFZO010000124.1 GCA_015232465.1 Desulfamplus sp. | reverse complement strand
CTTGAGCATACAGAGTTTTGTGCAGCGATTAGGCTCAACGGCAAACTTATCTCAAGCCCCTCATTTGAAAAGACCCAAATACCAGACGGTTCTGTTATCTATCTTTTACCGCTTATTGCTGGTGGGTAGATAATTTAAATATTTATTGACGATCATCTTTAATTTATAATTACATTTTGTTATATCTTTTTTTAAAAAGCGTTAAAGAGAGCTTTTGAAATTAACATTTTAAAAAAAGGAGCAATAGAGCAATGAAGTCAGTAAATAAGAGATTAGTTAGGTCGTTGGCTGGTATTATTACTGGTATTATCGTTTTATTTACTCAACCAGTTTTTGCTGTAGAGATTCCCCTATCAACCGCACAAGAGGTTGCCTCAAATTTTATCACATACCTTGATGAGACCTATCTTGGAGAAAATTACACAATAAAAGATATAGAGCCTTTAGAAGAAGAGTCAGGCAAAATAGTTGGATTTCTTGTAAAACTTAAGCCACAAGGCTATATTCTTGTGGCTGGAGATACAATCAGAGTTCCAATAAAAGCCTACTCTTTTACCTCAAATTTTGAAAATTTACCGACTGCTTATGTTCAGGTGCTGTTAAATGAGCTTAAAATTGAAGCTGCGACCAGATCAGCACTCTTAAGACAATCCACAACAGCCCAGCCAGAAGAGATAAATCAGCCCTATTGGGATTTTTTAACTCAAACAAATCCTGTTTCAAGAAAAAGTTTAAGAAGCTATAAGCCAGATACATTTTTACTTACAACAAAATGGGATCAAGGCTATCCATACAATAAATTCAATCCAAAAGTTGGTGATGAGCTGACTGTAACTGGTTGTGTTCAAACTGCAATTGCTCAAGTTATGCGTTATCATGCTCACCCAACTTCAGGCACAGGATTTTTTACTCATAATTGGAGTGGTAAGGAACTCACTGCTGTTATGAATCGTCCATTTAATTGGAATGAAATGCCAGACAGCGTAGATGGAAGTGTGCCTCAATATCAGCAAGATGAGGTTGCGGCTTTGATGCGTGATCTTGGGGTGCTAAACGAAGCAACCTTTGATATAAGTAGCAAAGGCGGTACTGGTGCCTATTTTCATACAGAGCAATTTGAGCGTGCTTTCGGATATGCTCCTGTTTCAGAGATGGATAGCAGTAATGCAAATTTTTTTACAACTATCAGAACTGAAATCAATAACAGCAGACCATTTCTTCTTGCAATGGATGCTCAAAATAGTGGTGAGGCTGGACACATGGTAGTTGCTGATGGTTACGCCTCTGATGGCAGTGGTAAGAAGATTCATCTAAATCTTGGCTGGGGTGGCTCTAATGATGCTTACTACTATCTTGATCAGACTAACAAAATAGGCGATTATACATTTGCTGCAAGCCACACAATCTACTACAACATCAAGCCATGCTCTGGTTCAGAATGCAATCCATACACCCCAACAACATCTGGCACTAATCCTGTTATTGGCTCTTACCAAAATGGTGCTCTAATCCCTGCTCCAAATGATATGGTCATTGATAAAGCTGGCACTGACATCATTCGTATTGAAAATTATGATCTTGATGGAGATGCTGTAACTTTATCTGCAACATCATCATCTAATAAACTTCAACTTAACGTGGTTGGAAATCTTCTTACACTTACTCCAACTACAAGCGATATTTTTTGTGAAATAACCTTAAATGCTCAATCTTATGATGGAAATGAAGAAAAAAAATTCAAAGTTTTAGTGCTTGATGAGACTATCTATTTTGGCTCTAATTACGATATTGGGGGGCAGTTTGCTAATCAAGATGAGATTGATCAATACAAAGTATATCTTGATGGTAACACAACTATAGTTGGAGATATGGGTTATAGCAATACACAAGGCTTTTATGTTTGGATCAAAGACAATAGCGGAAATACTGTTGTTGACGGAACAAACTCTCCAATTTCTAAATCCTTTACTGCTGGAGTTTATACTATTTACACATCTTTGAAATATACAAAACCATCTGGTGGATATTCATTGTATGAATATGATTCTGATCATAGCGGATATACAATAACTGTTACATGCAGTAATCTAAATTCAACAGTATCTGATTTAGCATCAAGTCTGGAAATTGAGCTATCTGATGATACAACGCTCCCCCCTTTACCTGAAAGCATAAATTCATATAAAGTTTTAACAGATAGCTCAAATCCATTTACAATAAATTATGGAGACTATGTTAAGATTTTTGGATCAAAAGGGGTGAACACAATTAATGTGAAATCTGGTGGAAGGGTAGAGTGTGTAAATTTTGTTGGTGCTAATATTATCAACATTGAGGATAAATTCTCTGATTTCACCACAGTTTATCGATCTGGTGCTACAGTCTATTTGGAGAGCAGCATCAAAGGGACAAAAATTAAAATTCCAGCTACTAAAACTTCTCAAACCCTAAATTTTGAGAATGGTTCTGACCTCCGTAGTCTTGTAATAGATGGAGGTCAAGTAAAGTTAGCAGGAGTGCTGTTGATCTTAAATAAAAAAGGTTATCCACAACACTTTTTGTATTTTTTCCCGCTTCCGCATGGACAGGGATCGTTTCTTCCAATTTTGGGTTCAGAGCGTTTTACAGGCTCTTTTACTTGAGAGTTGTCTGAGTGCGATAGAATCAGATTTTCGTTTTTGGGTCTCTGCATTCTTTGAATATCATCAGATTGAACCATCTGAACCCTAAAAAGAATTTGAAGTGTCTCCTCTTTTATCCTATCAATCAGCCCTTGAAACATCTCAAAACCCTCTTTTTTGTAGATAACAAGAGGGTTTTGTTGGGCATAGCTTCTAAGTCCAATCCCCTCTTTGAGATGATCCATGTTAAGAAGATGCTCTTTCCAAAGGGTGTCAACCGTTCTGAGCATGATATATTTTTCAAGCTGGCTTAACTCATTTTCGCCAATTATAGACTCTTGTTCTTCATATTTGTCCAAAACCTTTTGAACTACAATATTTCCAGCAGTTGAGCCATCAAGATTTGACTCTTGCAAAAAGATTGACTCATCAAGATTTGTGTTAAACTGGCGATTAATTGAGTCGCAAAGCCCCTTTAAGTCCCACTCTGTAACTGGCAGCTTATCATCTTCAAACTCATCAAAGATAGCCCATGAACGATCTTCAATCATATTAGTAAAAATCTCTTTAAGATTTTCGCCTTGAAGTAGCTCCCTTCTTTGACGATAGATAACCTCACGCTGCTGATTCATAACATCATCATACTCAATAAGCTGCTTTCTTATCTCAAAGTTATGACCCTCAACCTTAGATTGAGCATTTTCAATAGCTCGGCTTATAAGAGGATGCTCAATTGGTTCTCCCTCCTCCATTCCAAGTCGATCCATGATTTTGGTTATACGCTCTCCGCCAAAGATTCTTAAAAGATCATCTTCAAGCGATAGATAAAACCTTGATGAGCCTTCATCGCCTTGACGACCAGAGCGTCCCCTAAGCTGGTTATCAATTCGCCGTGATTCATGGCGTGATGTTCCAAGAATATGAAGCCCGCCAAGCTCTTTAACCCCCTCTCCAAGCACAATATCAGTTCCGCGTCCAGCCATGTTTGTCGATATTGTTACAGCACCCTTTTGACCAGCAGCAGCTACAATTTCAGCCTCTGCCTTGTGGTGCTTTGCATTTAGAACCGTGTGCTTTACTCCACGCTTTTCAAGCTGACGGCTTAAATCTTCAGATACATCAATTGATATTGTTCCAACAAGAACGGGCTGCCCTTTTTTATGAAGCTCTATAATCTCCTTGATTGCTGCCTCATATTTCTCTTTTTTGGTCTTGTAGATAACATCTGGAAAATCTTTGCGGATCATTGTTCTATGGGTTGGAATGACCAAAACATCTAAATTATAAATCTTTTTAAACTCAGCAGCCTCTGTCTCTGCTGTTCCTGTCATTCCGCTTAATTTGTCATACATTCTAAAGTAGTTTTGGAATGTAATTGAGGCAAGCGTCTGGTTCTCATTGGCAATTTTAACATTCTCTTTTGCCTCAAGAGCCTGATGTAGCCCATCGCTGTAACGCCTGCCCTCCATGAGTCTGCCTGTGAACTCATCAACAATCACAACCTGATTATCTTTTACAATATAATCAACATCAAGTTTGAACATTGTGTGGGCTTTAAGAGCCTGATTAAGATGGTGAAGAACCTCAATATTGCTTGGATCATAAAGATTATCAACACCAAGCAGCTTTTCGCCCTTTGCAACGCCAGCTTCAGTTAGAGTAACACTCTTTGCCTCTTCATCTATTTTATAGTCAAGCTCATTTTTAAAAGCTG
>JADFZO010000123.1 GCA_015232465.1 Desulfamplus sp. | reverse complement strand
TTGAACCACCTCTTTTCCATATTTTCTCTCAAGCCTTCTGACTGTAAAATGACCTCTTGCAATATCTTGAAAATGGTCAATAAATAGGGTGTTTATGATAGCTCCGCCAGCAGCCCCAATTGCAGGAATAGCCTGAGATATAGCCTTTTCTGATACCTGAACGCTAAACCTTTCTGATATTTGAAGGATAAACCTAAGTATGACGGGACTTCCCTCAATAAGACCTCTTTCTGCAATAAATTCAGCAGCTTTTGATAATGAAGATGCTAAAGCTGCCCGGGCTGCAAAGTATGCTGATTCATGGGCATCATCGCTACTTTTTGGTCCTCCAAAAGCAAAAACTTCCATACAGGCAAGCTGAGTTTCCGTTGTTGATATAAGCTCGCCTTCACTTCTTGCAATATCAGCTATTGAGCGAAACATTATGGTAGTTGATATTGGAAGTTCAATCGCTAAAGCTGCTAAACCAAAAAATCCACCAATACCGCCTGTTGTTCCAACTGCAATTTTATGCAACAAATTAGAAGATTGACAACAAGGCTCATTCTTTAGAGTATTAACCGCTGCTGTTACAGCTTTTGATAAAGCAGAGTTTGTAATTAAGCCAACTCGCTCTTTCCAATTTTGGGGCAACATATCAAAACCCTTTTCAATTGGAGTTCCAAGTAAATCAGTTAATTTTGCTGCAAGACCTGGATTTTCAAGAAGCCATTTTGCTCTCTCTAAATCGTAAAGATCATCAGAATCAAAAATCATATTCCCTCTCTTTTGAGCAATTTATATAGCTCTCCTACATGATTTGTGTAAGTGAGTATTAACATCAGTTTTTTAGCCAAGAGCTAAAGCTCATGGCTAATTTGATAAAAAAGCTGGCTGAAGCCAGCTATAACAGCCCTCTTTAGAGGGCTTTATTAAATCTTTAGCCGTGCGATTTATCGCTCGGCTATACTAAACCTTGAATATTAAAAATATCAAATTTTTGCAAACGCACTTGCAGACTCAGCAACATCTTTTTCTGCTTTTTCATATATAACCTTGAGGTCAGAATTAGTTAGACCAAGCATGGCTGCTGACTGTATATTAGAAAGTTCTCGATTATCTTCAAAATCACCAACATCTCTGCTAAAAAAACCATATCCTATTTTGCAAGAGAGTATATCTGCAAGATTGACAATTAAAACTTCTCTTTCTGTCTTATCACCATATTTATTCCACTCATGCAAACTTGCTACAGCTACAAAGTCTTTACTAAAATTCCATTTACTCAATAACAATGCCCCAAAACTTGCGTGAACCTCAAAAACAGCTTCAATCAGCCCATTAATGTCAATAGCAGTATTCTCGGTTGCATTTTCTCCAATATTTTTTATAAGAAGTGTAGCACCAACGTCATGTATCAGCCCTTTAACATAAGCCTTTTCATAACCCATGGAAGAGACTTTTTTGGCAATCTCTCTTGCACAATGGGCTGTTGCAAATGAGTGCATCCATATTTTTTCCATTAATTGTTTAACAGAAACACTCTTTGTCTCATAAAGCCCTTTATTGGCAATTGCAGCTACAATGCTCTGAGTTACATCAAGCCCAAGTCTATTTATCGCCATTTTTACATCTTTTGTCTTTTCAACTCCTCCATAAAATGGCGAATTTGCAGCGATTATTAATTTGATAGATATTGCAGTATCATTTTCAATAATCTTTGCCATATCAGTAACAGAGGCATTTGGACTACTAATCAAATCTTGAAGTTCTTGAACAATATGAGGAAGGGGGGGAAGGTCAACTTTTCCTTTTTTGAAACCCTCGATCGCATCAGCTACCATCTGCCCCATTGTTTTTTCTTTCTGTTTAGTCTCATCATTCTGATTTAACTCTGCTGTTTCATCAACGGTAAAGCCAAATTTTTTTATTTTATCTATGACAACTTTTTTATTAAAAGGTTTTACTGCATAGTCATCACAGCCAGCCCTATAACATGATATAATAGTATCTCTATCTGCATAGGAGGTAAACATTAATACTCTTATCCGATTTTGTTTATCGATCTTCTTTTTATTCTCAGAAGCTCTGACAGCTTTTAGTAATTCAAGCCCGCTCATTACAGGCATAGATATATCTGATATCATTATCTGAAACGGGGCAGATTTATCCAAAGCATCTTCAAATGCTTTAAGAGCATCAAGACCTGTGGAACAAGCCTCAATCTGACCAATATTTGCAAGCATTTTGACAAGCATTTCACGGCTGATATTTTGATCTTCTGCAATAAGAATCTTCAACGTTAGCCTCTCTTCGCTGTTTAGAGATGACGACCGACATCCTACTTAAATATGGCTCAATCATGCCCACTTAGAGTATAATCACCAAAGTGATTTAATCTACATCTATTCTGGCATCAAAAGATTTGAACTGCTAATTGCGACCAAAGTTCTAAATTAAAATCTGTCAAACTATTTGTTGACAGTTTTCCATCATTAAAATTGTTTATTAATAACTCTTCAGTTTTAACCCATTGAAAATCTACAAGTTCTTCTCTTGCAATTAAATCATCTTTAAAATCTACATCAATTTTAAAAACAACTCCAAAATGGACTTTTCCAACATCAGTTAAATCTTCGTTGATTATTCCAAGAAAATGAGGTGTGAATATAAACTCTTTAATAAATGGTCGTTTAGGCGATACGATAATCTCTTCGTTAAACTCCCTTGTCATACCAGAATAGAGTATCTTTTTGAAATCTGTTTTATGCTCACAAGTCTGGCTATCTAATGGGTTGATATGTCCTCCGATGCCAATTGACCAGAGACCATGAAGGCGACTTTCACTACCTTTTCTTCTGTAGATTGCTGTCAATTTTCCATTGTCAGCTTGAATAATAATATATGGAATTATCTGCTTAAATGAACTATCTTTTTCAGCTATTGGACGCTCAACCCAGTTGTAGTTACAACCAGTAGTTTTGGAGTCTGTAATATTGAATCCAACAGCATTAAATTCACTAATATTAAAATCAACCGCGTTGAATTCAGTAACTCCAATAAGAGAGAAAAAAGTTTTTTCTTCCATTTTTATTGCAGATTGCTCTTTAAGCCACTCAGGCGGGATATTTTTCCGCTTAATACACAATACTTTTTCCATATTTTATTTAATCTTTTAATAGCTTTTTCATAATTTGTGGATAATCAGTAAAAATACCATCTACACCTGCTTTGATAAATCTTACCATATCATCTTTATCATTAACTGTGAAAAGATTAACTTTCTTACCCATTTTTTTTAATTTTTCTATCTCATCTATGTTTATCATCTGGCTATTTATATTGTATGTCTTAAATTGATCAAGCAGATTGCTATTATCAGCAAGGCAAAACTTATCCCAATCAATTTTTTGATCAAAATCGTCTCCTAAGAGTGCTTGAACTTCAATATCTGGCAAAATATTTTTTATCTCTTCTAACCACCTATGTTTGAACGATGAAATTATTATAAGTTCGTGGTTGATTCCCATTTTATCAATCATCTTTGCAACTGCTTGTGGGAGCGGAAACTCTTTGAATTTACCGTTCTGCTCTTTAAGTTCTAAATTTACAGGAAAATTGTTTTTTTGAGTATAAGTTAGTGCATCTTCAAGAGTTGGTATTTTTATCTCCTTGAATGATTCAATTAATTCAATCGAAATATTCCCTAAAGCAATCTCGCCAAAGGGATCATTTTGTATAAAAGAGCTACCTACATCAAGTGCTTGGATTTGAGCTAAATCAAAGGTATCAAGTCGAAAAGATTTATGATAGGGAAAAAGCATTTTAGCATTAGTTGTCCGCAAAAGCTCATCATCATGAAAAAGAACTAAATGACCATCTTGCGTAACACTTATATCTGTCTCCCAAAGGTCTGCACCAATGATTCTGGCGATCTCTGCTGCTTCAATTGTATTTTCAGGTGCAATGCTTCTTGCACCTCTATGTGCGATTATTTTTGTCATCTTTTTTTATCGTTTTTTAAAAAAAACGGCAGCATAAATATAGCTTTATGCTGCCGTCTAATCTGTTTTTATATGCTTCTTAGTGGCTACTAAATCCACGCCACTATTCACTATTTTAAAATTTATAATTTAACTATTGAACAACTGGCATCAACTGAACGCGTCTGTTAAGTGAGCGACCAAACTCTGTATCATTTGAGGCAGCAGGCATACTCTCGCCAAATCCTTCACATTTCAATCTATCAGCATTAATACCTTTATTTACAAGGTATGTCTTAACAGATTGTGATCTTCTCATTGAAAGGGCTTGATTATAAGCATCAGTTCCCTTGCTGTCAGTGTGTCCCTGAAGAACTACTTTCATGTTTGGGTTTTTGTTCAATATAGCAACAACGTCATCAAGGTCAGCATAACCTGCTGGTTTAATATCAGATTTGTTAAAGTCAAAAAGAAGGT
>JADFZO010000122.1 GCA_015232465.1 Desulfamplus sp. | reverse complement strand
AGGTAATGTTTTGGCAAATAGAGATTAAATAGACGATAAATAGCTGGTAAATAACAAGATGAAATCAATTTCTAAATTGATGCAAGACGGTGTAAATGACGGAGTTTTTCCATCTGGGGTTTTGCTTATCTCCCATAAAGATAAGATTATATTCCACGAAGCGTTTGGAGTAGCAGATATTGAGTCTGGTGAGATTGCAAAAAAAGATTCTATTTTTGATCTTGCATCATTGACTAAACCCCTTGCAACTGCACTTTGTGTAATGAAACTTGTAGAGCAAGGTATCCTTTCTCTTGAGCATAGACTTTCTCAAATCCAAAATATTGTGCAAACATTGCCAAATAATTCTAATAATCTTGAATCAAAACAATCTAAAATCTGTGATGCCAAATTTGTTATCCCAAAAGATAAGGCAGATATAACTTTAGATCAGCTTTTGCGTCATACATCTGGATTACCTGCCCACAGACCATTTTATCAAGAGCTTATCTTACATCCAGAACCAGAACGGAAAAAACTTTTAAGAGAGCTTATTCTAAAAGAACCTCTTGTCCAAAAGCCGGGTAAAGAGCAAATTTATAGTGATCTTGGCTATATGCTTCTTGCATGGATAGTTGAAAGAGTATCTGGATTTTCTCTTGATATTTTTGCCTATAAGTTTATATATGAGCCTATTGGAATAAATAATCTATTTTTTATACCGATTCACCAGAATAGCTGTAGTGATAAAAGCTATTCTAAAAACATCAATTGCAAAAACAACAATGACTTAAATAAAGATATAAAAAAGCAAATAGCCGATTTAAAACAACATAAATTGTTTGTACCAACTGAAATTTGTCCATGGAGAAAAAAGATGCTCCAAGCAGAGGTGCATGATGACAATGCTTGGGCAGTTGGAGGAGTTGAGGGTCATGCTGGACTTTTTGGCACAGCCTTAGGTGTTTGGTCTATCCTTATTGAACTTATGAAGATACTTCATGGAGATGAGAGTTTGCTCGTCAGAAGAGATATTTTGAAGAGTTTTTTGGCAAAAAAAAGTAGAGTGGAGATAACATACAATCCTCAAATGTTTGAGAGCATCATATCTAAAAGATTTGATATGGTTGCTGGTTTTGACACCCCATCTATAAAAGGTTCTTCTTCTGGCAGATATTTTGCATCTGAAAGCATAGGTCATCTTGGTTTTACAGGCACATCATTTTGGTTAGATCCAATAAAATCGCTTATAGTTATTTTGCTATCCAACAGAGTTCATCCAACCAGAACAAATCAGAAAATTAAGGAGTTTCGCCCAAAGCTACACAATCTAATAGTGGAAACTCTTGAAATTACTTAAAAAAGTCAATATGATAATTTTGATATAACATTGATAGATTGATAACAGGGTCGGGATTAAAACGAGGCATTAAATGGACAAATCAAAAATTGTTATTATAGATGATACTCCGTCAAATCTTAAACTTTTAATGGGTATTTTAGACTCCCCTGAGTATTTAATCTATCCAATATCAGACCCTGTTATTGCCATTGATGCTATAAAGGAAGTAGTTCCTGATATTATTTTGCTTGATATTATAATGCCCAAAATTTCAGGTTATGATTTATGCAAATTATTAAAATTAGACCCTATTACTAAAAATATTCCAGTCATCTTTATTACCTCTCGAGATAATATTGAGGATAAAATCAAAGGTTTTTCATTAGGAGCTGTTGACTATATAACAAAGCCGTTTTTGTCAGATGAGGTTATTGCTCGAGTTCAGATTCATATTAAAACGTATGCTCTTCAAAAGAGTCTTCAAAGAAGAACAGAGGATATGCAAGCTCTAAATAATAGGCTTGAGCATGAAAATCTTGAGAGGCGTAAAATTGAAGAGGAATTAAGAGAGTCATATCTTTGGCTAAATAGAGTGTTTAACGCTCTTGAAGAGGCTGTTATCATTTTAAATCCAGACAGAGTTGTAATTGACGCCAATCCAGCAGCAGAAAAGATATTTGGATATACAAGAGAGGAGCTAAAACAGCAATCTTGTGAAATATTTCATGTAGATTATAACCATTTTGTAGAGTTTAAAAATAAAACAGCTTTAGCATTTGAAAAAGGTGAAACTATAAACTTTGAGTATAGGGCAAAAAGAAAAAACGGCACTATTTTTCCAAGCGAACATAGCGTGGCACTCCTTAAAACAAGTTCTCAAAAAAGTATAGGTATGGTAAGTGTTGTGAGAGATTTGACAGAAAAGAAAAAAGCTGAGGAGCAATTAAGAGAGAGTGAAAAATTAAAAACTGTCTTGGAAATAACAGGAGCTGTATGCCATGAGATGAATCAACCCTTGATGGCTATTTCAGGCTATTCTGAACTTGCTTTAATGGATATTCCAACAAATAATCCTGCACAGAAAAAATTAAAAAAAATACAAAAGCAGGTTGAAAGAATGGCTGAAATAACAAAAAAGCTGATGCGTATTTCAAGATATAGGACTAAAGATTATCCTGATTGTAAGATTGTTGATTTAGTTAAAGCATCTGAAGATTTTGAGGATAAGAATTAAAATTTAGATTTTTGTTTTACCCAAAATGGAGAAAAAATGGACACAATAATAACTCGATTCCCTCCCAGCCCCACAGGATACCTTCATATCGGTGGGGCAAGAACAGCACTTTTTAACTGGCTATATGCAAGACAAAAGGGAGGCAAATTTGTTTTAAGAATTGAAGATACTGATGAAGCCCGCTCTACAAAGGAGTCTGTTGACGCAATTTTTGAATCACTTGAATGGCTTGGAATTGATTGGGACGAAGGACCCTATTTTCAGACCCAGCGTTATGATATATACAGAGATTATATACATAAATTAGTTGAATCAGGTCATGCCTACTATTGCGACTGCACGCAAGAAGAGGTAGAGGCAATGAGAGAAGAGGCAAGAGCTACGGGCAAGAAGCCCATGTATAATGGCAAATGTAGAGAGCTAAATAAAAAACCAATCTCAGAGGGCAAAGATGGAAAATCTACCAATATGGTAGTTCGCATTAAAGCACCAAGAATGGGATCAACTGTTGTTGATGATGTTGTAAAGGGAAGCACAGCTTTTCCAAACAGCGAAATTGATGACTTTATCATTCAAAGAAGTGATGGCAGCCCAATGTATAACCTTGCAGTGGTTATTGATGACATAACCATGAATATAAATACCATAATCAGAGGTGATGACCACCTTGTAAATACGCCTAAGCAGATCATCATATACAATGCACTTGGAGCATCTTTGCCTCTGTTTGCCCATGTTCCAATGGTTCTTGGGTCTGACAAAGCCCGCCTTAGCAAACGCCATGGTGCAATGTCTGTTAGCGAATACAGGGATATGGGATTTTTGCCTGATGCAATGTTAAACTACCTTGTAAGGCTTGGTTGGTCTCATGGAGATCAAGAGTTTTTTACAAGACAAGAGTTAATTGATAAATTCTCTCTTGAGCATATTGGACGCTCTCCTTCTATGTTTGATATGGATAAACTCACCGCCTTAAACGCCAAACATATACAGAGCAAATCTGCGTCAGAGCTATCCCCAATATTTTTATCTAACCTTGAGAAAATAGGGTTTACAAACTTATCAAACTCGTTTGTTGATGCTGAACTCAATTTAGAAAAGATAATTGAGACCCTTCAGCCAAGAAGCAAAACAATGGTTGAGATGGCAGAGGCATCAAAATTTTATTTTCAAGAGACAATAGAGTTTGATGAGAGTGCTGCAAAAAAATTCCTAAAGCCAGATATTATTGAAACTTTAAAAATATCAGCAGAGTATATTAAGTCGATTGATCTTTCTGATTTTTCAGAAAAAAACTTAGAAGTTCTCTTTAAAAAAGTTATGGAAGAGACAAACCTTAAATTTGGTAAGATTGCCCAGCCACTGCGAGTTGCATTGACAGGCACAACAGTAAGTCCCGGAATATTTGAGATGATGCTGGCATTAGGGAAAGATAGAACAGTTGAAAGGATTGAGAGGGCTATTGAATATATCCTGAATCAGTGGCATGAAAATTGATGGGTATTGAAATTATTAAGAAAACTTCATTTTGGCTTTCACCTCGCAGGTTAAGCAACAAATAGATTTTTTCCAATAATTTCAAGATATATCAAAAAGCGTGCCACGGATTCAGGTATATAGAAAAAGTCTGATTTTGGCGTAGAGGCTTAATACAGTTGCCTCTACATTATAATGTGTTTAGCACTTTTCTATACCGTTTCTAAGGAAACTTTATCTATTTTTTTGTAATTGTTCTACAAAATCAATAAGAAAATAAAACCCCTGAGTATCCTACAAAACTTGCTCCGGGGGTTTTGTCGTAACTTGTAGCATATTCAAGCGGAATACCTTTAACAGCTCCCATTTTTTTAGCAGCAGAAGCTGCTGCTGCAACTGCACCAGAACAACACAAATTCCGATTTTTAAGCCCCTGAAAAATTATATCAGCACAGTTCATTTCGCACATAGCATTTATAGCCTTTGGGTCATTCTCATT
>JADFZO010000121.1 GCA_015232465.1 Desulfamplus sp. | reverse complement strand
AAACTTAGCCCACCCATTTTTTTAAGAGTTTTAGATAAATATTTAATTTGTGCAAGGAGTCATTAGCCTAATGGTTACCACTGTTGGTGATATATTTTCAATTATAGATACCATCTCACCGTTTAGACTTGCAGAAGATTGGGACAATTGCGGACTTCAGGCTGGTAACCTCTCATGGCAAGTAAAAAAGATTCTTGTTGCTTTAGATGTCTCTATGGCTGTTATGAACTATGCTGTTGATTCAAAGAGCGATCTTGTTATAACCCACCATCCTCTTACGATTCGCCCCCCTAAATCTATAGATTTTGCAACCATGCCAGGTTCAGCCATTGAAATAGCTGCTAAAAACAAAATATCAATTATATCTGCACACACCAATTTAGATAAGGCTTCAGGTGGATTAAATGATCACTTTGCTAACATCTTGGGTCTGAAAAATATTAGACTTCTTATACCTTCCGCTGATAGCTTTGATAATCCAGTGCAAAATAAAACATCTTATGGCAACGGGCTTGGGCGTGTAGGCGAAGTTGATGGGATATTGCCATTAAAATCATTTGCTATTGATGTTAAAAAAAGATTTAAGCTAAAAACACTAAGGGTTGTGGGCAACCCTGAGTCTTTGGTAAAACAGGTTGCTATCTGCACAGGAAGCGGAGGCTCTCTTTTAAAAGAGTTTTTTAAATCAAAGGCTGATGTCTATGTAACTGGAGATATTAAATACCATGAAGCACGAGATGTTGAAGAGGCGGGTTTGGGGCTGATTGATGTGGGACACTTTGCCTCTGAGCAGATTGCTGTGGAGCTTATTTGTAAAAAACTTGAAGATGCCTCAACTAAAAAGGGGCTGAATCTGACAATTGAGGGGTTCTATTTAGATTCAGACCCGTTTGTAACTTTATATTAAATCCTTAGATAACAAGATAACTTTAACAGGGGAATCTTAAATGATTGAGATAACAAAAGCAGAGGTCAACACTCTTATTCAACTGCAGAAGGCTGAAACTGAAACATTAGAGATTGAGCACTATCTTAAAGGTGTTGAGAAGGAAAAAGCTCTGCTTGAAGCGAGATTGACAGAGTTTAAAGAGGGGCTTGATAGATTAAAAAGCGAGCTTGAGATTATTAACAAAGCCTGCTCTGACGCAGATTTAGAGGTAAAGCTAAATGACGATCGTATTGAAAAGAGCAGTGCAAATCTAAAAAAGGTCAACAGCAAAGATTATGCTCTGCTTTTAAGGGAGATAGATAACAATAAAAAGAGGCGAGAGAGTTTAGAGAATCTTTATCTAAAGAGTTTAGAAGAAAAAGAGACTAAAGAGGGTGAGCTAAAAGAGCAGGAGCTTATGTTTGAGCAGTTGACTCAGCAGATACGATCTCAGCAAGAGGATATTGATCGTAAAAGTCAATCAGATAAAGAGCGTCTTGAGGAGCACAAAGAGCAGCGACAAAAGATAGCATTAACGCTAAATCCTCAACTTTTAAGAAGGTTTAATGAGGTTTCGCAAATGAGCGGAGGCGTTGCAGTGGTTGAAGTGAATAATGAGGTGTGTAGAGGCTGTTTTATGAACATTCCGCCCCAACTCTACATTGAGATTCGCAGACGCACCTATCTTATTCAGTGTCCTCATTGCAATAAAATTCTCTACCATATTGAATCTTTATCTTAAATACTTACTTTTACAAATAGGGTTAAATGATTAGGGTGAGAGTAGATCAAGCGATCGCAGGATAAACCCCAAAAAAGGGTTGTCTTGAGGAAAGTCCGAACACCATAGGGCAGGACGCTCCATAACGTGGAGTCGCGGCAACGTGAAGGAAAGTGCAACAGAGAGCAGACCGCCAGCTTTATATTGTTTATCAAACTTGATTATCAAGTTGATTTACTGATATGGTGCTGGTAAGGGTGAAACGGTGCGGTAAGAGCGCACCAGTTTTTCAGGTGACTGAAAAAGCTTGGTAAACCCCGTTCGGTGCAAGACCAAATAGGGAGGCGTTTGAGGGCTGCCCGCCTGAAGCCTTCGGGTAGGTCGCATGAGGTGTGCGGCAACGTACATCCAAGATGAATGATCGCTGCTTTATATTTTTGGCAACTAAATATAAAGAACAGAATTCGGCTTACGAGCTGCTCTCACCCTATCTAAAAAATAGGCAAGTATGAATCATAAACAATAAGGATTTACATTATGTTAATAATAGAAGAGCTTAAAGTGGAGGTTGGGGATAAAGAGATTCTTAAAAATGTTAATCTCCACGTACCAGCAGGTGAGACCCACATTTTATTTGGACCAAACGGTTCTGGTAAGACCTCGCTTATGATGACAATCATGGGGTTTTCAGGTTACAAGGTTACACGAGGCAAGATAACCTTTAAAGGTGAAGATATAACCTATATGCCAATCCATGAGAGGGCAAAACTTGGTATTGGCGTGCTCTTTCAGCGTCCCCCTACAATCAACGGACTCTCTACCAGACGAATGGTTGAGATATGTGCTGGTAAAAAGAGTGTAAATATAGATGAGCTATCAAAAAAACTTAGATTTGATGAGTTTCTCGAACGAGATGTGAACCACAACCTATCAGGAGGCGAGATTAAGCGATCTGAGCTGCTCCAGTTATCAGCACAGCAACCAGACCTTCTGCTATTAGATGAGCCAGAATCTGGGGTTGATTTAGAGTCAATAGCCCTGCTTGGAGATAGCATAAACACTCTGCTTAATAGAGGAATAAAAAGACCAGCTCTGTGCCACAACTCTATCACCTCATTAACTCCAAAATCTGCATTAGTTATAACCCACACGGGTCATATTTTAGACTATATCACTGCTGATAAAGGGCAGGTTCTTTATAAGGGTCAGCTTCGCTGCTCTCGAAATGCCAGAGAGATTTTAAAGTGGATACGAGAGTATGGATATGAAGATTGCGTAGAATGTGTGTTGTAAATTGGAGAACTAAAAGCATGTCAAAAAACGAACTTAATTTATCAGAATATAGCAATTTGGCAGAGGAGCACAGCTATGTGGAGAGCCTTGAGTCTATCCATGGTAGCGATGCAAAAGAGTTTATCAGAGTAGGAATTGATACAGACAACTCATCACGATCTGCAACATTTATACAAAAAGATAGCTCTATTATCCATTGTAGTAAAAGCCTTGATGGGGTTGAGATAACTGGTATTGCTAAGGCTCTTGAGCAGTATAGCTGGCTTAATGACTATTTGTGGAAACTTATCCCACACGATAAAGATGAGATCACAAGAGCCTTAAATGTTAAACCAGATCAGGGGGGCTACTTTATTGGTATCAAAAAAGGGGTTAAGGCTCAAAAGCCTCTTCAGACCTGTCTGCACATTGCAAAAGAGAAATTTTCCCAAAAGGTTCACAATATTGTTGTGGTAGAAGAGGATGCAGAGCTTCATATAATTGCGGGCTGCTCTACATCTGATCACTTAAATTCTGGCCTTCATATTGGGGTATCTGAATTTTATGTTAAAAAAGGGGCAACCCTAAAATATACCATGATTCACGATTGGGGCGAAAATGTCTATGTTAGACCTAAAACTGCTGTTCATGTTGAAGAAAATGGGGTCTTTATATCAAACTATATCTCATTAAAACCCGTAGGCTCTATTGTTGCTAACCCAATTACAACTCTTGAGAAGGGTGCAACTGCTCGAATCAACAGCATTTTGGTTGCTGGCAAAGGGACTTATATGGATATGGGTTCAATTGTTCAGCTAAACGGCGCTGGTGCAAGGGCTGAGATAATCTCAAGAGCAATTGTTGCAGGAGGCACGATTATTTCACGCGGACACCTTATGGGCAACGAGGCTGGCGTAAAGGGTCATCTTGAGTGCAAGGGGCTTATTTTAAAAGATGGGCTTTTACATGCAATTCCTGAGCTTTCTGGGCATACACCCGGTGTTGAGATGTCTCATGAGGCTGCTGTTGGCAAGATCGATAAACGGGAGATTGAGTATCTTATGGCAAGGGGCTTAGATGAACAGGAGGCTATCTCCACAATTGTCAGGGGATTTTTGAATGTTGAGATTGAGGGGCTTCCAGCAGACCTTGCAGCAAGAATTGATGAGGCTGTTAAAGAGACTGAAAAAGATATGATGTAAAGATATTAAAAGTCGTGAAGAGCACAATTGGCTTTTCACGGCTTTTAATCTTTGATTGAAATTATAAATAAAAAAAGAGACAATAGATTATTTTTTAAGAATAGAGCCATGCATATCTCATCTGATGTATCATTTAAGGAAATGGTAAACCACTTCTCGTTTGAATATCTAAAATGTATTTTATACGTTTTAAATATTAAGGATGAACCTTATCTGCTCAACAAAAAAATATATTCCAAGCTCATAAGTGCCTCACATCTGTTGGAGGATTTTCTTGATTTTCATGGGGCAAAGAATAACAGGAATTGGATTTTCTATCGCGAATTGAGTGCTGCAGTAAGGTATCTATCCTTAGCCGGATATTCTCAAAAACATATTTTTAACCGTATTGGTTTATATCAGCTTGAAAATAAAGATGATGTTTTTGCAGATGAATCACGAGATACCCTGATGATGATTCAAGGATCTCTTGAGCTTGCTGCTCCAATCATACTTAAAGAGGCGGAGCGTCTTGGCATAGAGATTCCTTCCAATGGATATGAGGCTAAATTTTTTCCAGAT
>JADFZO010000120.1 GCA_015232465.1 Desulfamplus sp. | reverse complement strand
TCGCCTTGTAGAAGATAGAGTAAATTTTTATATCACTACATGTTAAGCACTACCAAAATTTTTATAGGCTTATCAAGATGGGGAACTTGCAATATTGCCAAAAAGCGATTAAACAATTTATGATAATAGATAAACAAAATTTACACCACCAATCTAAAGAGGACTTTTTTTATGCAAACCCATATCAATCAGACAGAACAAAACAGCTCTGAAAAACAACCGCTTAGACCACTTATTGGTATCACAATGGGCGATCCAGCAGGTATTGGACCTGAGGTTATTGTTGATGCACTAAGTTCTGATTCTATTCACTATATTTGCAGAGCTGTTGTTTTTGGAGATTTTGAGATCATGAAGATGGCTGTTAAGCTAAAAAATAGCAATCTAAAGGTCTGTGAGATAGATGGGGATTATGATGGTAACTTTTCTGAATTTAATTTTTGTGCCAACACAATATATGTTTTGAACCTCTCCTCTTTAGAGGCTAAGTATATTGAGGCTAAAAATATCTCAGCAACAACTGGTCTATCAGTCATAAATTACATAAACAGGGCTGTTGATTTTGCACTTAATAAAAAGATTTCAGCTATGGTTACAGCACCTATTACAAAAACCGCACTTAAAATGGCTGGCTCTCAATTTCACGGGCATACAGAGCTTATTGCCCATAGAACTGGCACAAAAGATTATGCAATGATGTTGGCTGGAGATAGGCTTAAAGTTGTTCTTGTAACTATCCACATTGCTCTGTCTGAAGTGCCCAAAAGTTTGACAGTTGATAATATTGTAAGAACAATCAAAATTGCTGGACTATCCTTAAAGAGAAATTTTGCCATAAAAGAACCTCGAATCGCTGTTGCTGGATTAAATCCACACTCAGGAGAAGATGGCATGTTTGGAGATGAGGAGATAAAAATTATTACACCAGCAGTAGAGATGGCAAAAGAGCTACTGGCTAACTCAGGAAGTTTTCAAATTGATGGACCATTTCCTCCTGATACCATATTTTATAATGCTGCAAATGGAAATTACGATTGTGTGATATGTATGTATCACGATCAGGGGCTTATACCATTTAAGCTGCTCCATTTTAGCGATGGGGTCAACACCACACTTGGACTTCCTATCATAAGAACATCAGTTGATCATGGCACTGCCTATAACATTGCATGGAAAAATAGAGCAGATCACACAAGTCTTTTTCAGGCGATAAAGATGGCTGTGGTTCAAGCAGATAGTTTACAAAATAGCCTCACGGTTTAAAAATAATCGGTCTTGACACAATCTTAACCCTTTGATATTTATTCTTGAATAACATTTACATTTGGATAAAAACTTGAGGCTGGCAAGCAGCCTGATTCAACAATAATCTTCATGCAGGATATAAAAAATTATGGATAATCATAAATCTGATGAGATTGAGATTGATCTCAATTTTTCTGATGACATATCTGAGGAGCTATCAGTAGATTTGTCTGATTCGTTACCTAATAAAATTGAAGAGATTGAGGATATTGTTTTAGATTCAAAACCTCTCCCATTTGAAGATATATCTAAAGATATAGTGGTTGAAGAGGTTAGTAGTGATGTTGAGCCGCGGCTTGTGTTGGAGCTTGAAGATAACAGTAAAACCGTTGTTGCTAAGGCTGCTAAAGAGGCGGACGATGAGGTTATTGAGCTTGTAAATGTTGTTAAAGAAGATAGTAGCAGCAGTAATATTACTGAGCCTCCAATTGCCCCAATCTTAGATAAGGCTGAGTTGGTCGTAACAGAACAATCTTCAGATAAAGAGCACTCTTTAGAGAATAAAATCTCTGAAGATAACATCTCTATGTCAGAAGAGAGTATTGTTGCTATGTTTGAAAAGATAGTTGAAAAACGATATGGCGGACAATTAGATGCAATGGTGTTGCAGGTTGTTGAGAATATTGTAAATCGGCAAATAGATGATATTAAGAAAAAAATTTTAACTGCCCTGCAGTAAACAAGAAAAAGACCTACCATACTTGATTGATGGTAGCTTATTTAAGATGCTTAGGAGTTATTATATGAGTTCTGATTCTCTTGAAAAAGGATATGATCCTAAAGGGATTGAAGATAAATGGTATCAATACTGGTTAGATAAGGGTTTTTTTGAAGCAGCAGAAAAAAGTGATAAACCAGCCTATTCAATAGTCATTCCTCCCCCAAATGTTACTGGTGTTCTTCACATGGGACATGCTCTTAATATCACCATACAAGATATAATGTGCAGGTTTAGAAGACTTTGTGGAGACAATGTTCTTTGGATGCCAGGCACTGATCATGCTGGTATTGCAACCCAAAATATTGTTGAAAAAAATTTGGCTAAAGATGGAATTACAAGAGAGCAGTTGGGAAGAGAAAAATTTATTGAGGCTGTCTGGAAGTGGCGAGAGGAGTCTGGCGGGGCAATTATAAATCAGCTTAAAAAGATTGGGGCATCGTGTGACTGGGCAAGAGAGCGATTTACAATGGATGCTGGATTATCTGATGCTGTAAGAAAGGTTTTTGTTAGGCTATACAAAGATAACCTTATCTATCAGGGGCAGTATATTATCAACTGGTGTCCAAGATGCAGAACAGCACTTGCGGACCTTGAGGTTGATCACGAAGATAATGATGGATTTTTGTACTATATAAAATACCCTTTTGTAAATGGCGATGATAGTCTTATTGTTGCAACAACACGCCCTGAGACCATGTTTGGAGATACAGCAGTTGCAATCAATCCTAATGATAAGAGGTATAAAAACCTTGATCATAAACGGGTGCTTCTGCCTCTGACCAATCGTATTATACCGATTATTTATGATGAGTATGTTGATACTGAGTTTGGAACAGGTGCACTTAAAGTTACCCCTGCCCATGATCCAAATGACTTTAACCTTGGTGAGACGCATGGTCTTGAGAGGCTTAAAGTTATTGGCGATGATGGCAACATGAATGAAAATGCTGGTGAATACAGCGGGCTTGATAGATTTAAATGCAGAGAGGCGGCAGTTGATGCGTTAGATAAACTTGGACTTTTAGTGAAAAAAGAGCCTCTTAAAAATAGTGTGGGGCAATGCTATCGGTGCAAAACTGTGGTTGAGCCAGCACTCTCAAGACAGTGGTTTGTAAAGACAGCTCCGCTTGCAAAGATGGCAGCAGATGCTGTTAGAGAGGGAAAAACACGAATTATACCATCAAACTGGACAAAAACCTATTTTGATTGGCTTGATAATATCCAAGATTGGTGCATCTCAAGGCAGATATGGTGGGGGCATAGGATTCCAGTCTGGAAGTGCTACACATGCGGGCAGGTTATTGTTGAGGAGTTTGATCCTGATAAGTGCGATAGTTGCGGCTCTTCTGACATCTCTCAAGAGGTTGATGTTCTTGATACATGGTTTAGCAGTGCCTTGTGGCCATTCTCTACAATGGGTTGGCCCCAAGAGACAGACCTTTTAAAGACCTTTTACCCAACAAGTGCCCTTGTTACAGGGTTTGATATTCTATTTTTTTGGGTTGCAAGAATGATGATGATGGGCACACGTTTTATGGGAGATGTGCCATTTAAAGATGTCTATATCCACGCTCTTGTAAGAGATGAGCATGGGAAAAAGATGAGCAAATCAAAGGGTAATGTTATTGACCCTCTAAAGGTGATTGATAATTACGGTGCTGATGCCTTTAGATTTACACTTTCAGCTTTTGCCGCACAAGGCAGAGATGTGCGAATGTCAGAGGATCGGGTTGAGGGGTATCGTAACTTTGTCAATAAACTCTGGAATGCAGCAAAGTTTACACTCATGCACCTTAATAATGGTGTTAAAGAGTCAGCAGAAGAAGAGCAGTTTAAAATAACAAACATTGCAGATAAATCCTACTCTATCAGTGAACATTGGATTTTATCAAGAGCTGCTGCAACTGCTGAGGCTGTAAAATCAGGTATTGAAAATTATAGGTTTAATGATGCTGCAAGTTCAATCTATCAGTTTGTTTGGCATGAGTTCTGCGACTGGTACCTTGAGGCTGCAAAATCAGCACTTTACGAAAAAGAGGGGCAAAAGAGGCGTGATGCCTCAAGAAATGTTCTTGCAAAGGTTTTAAAAGATATACTGATAATGCTTCACCCTTTCATGCCATTTGTAACTGAAGAGATATGGCACGCACTTCCAACTGTAAACGGCTCTGTGATGGAGTCTGCTTTTCCAGAAGATAACGACCCTGATCACACATTTAGAAATCTTGAAGTTGAAAAGAGTATGGAGTTTATTGTTGCTATTATAACAGCAATACGCAACATACGCGGAGAGATGAATATTCAGCCATCGCTTCAGCTCAATGTTGTGCTGCACTCCTCAGATGTGGCTGAAAAACAGCTTATTACAGCCAACACCTCATTGATTGAAAATCTCTCAAGATTAGAGAGCCTTACCATCTCTGACACTGGAGATGCCCCTGTTGCCTGTGCAACTGCGGTTGTTAAGGGGACAATTATCTATGTGTCGTTAAAAGATGTGATTGATTTTGATAAAGAGGAGCAGCGTTTAGAAAAGGAGCTTGAAAAGGTAACTAAGGAGTTGGTATCTGTATCAAAGAGGCTGACAAATGAGAGCTTTCTTGACAAAGCCCCTGATGATGTTGTTGAGAAGGTAAAAGAGCAGCAGGTTATGCTTCAAACTAAAAGTGATAAACTTACATTTAACCTTAATAAAATCAAGCATATGAAGTTGTAATATAACAACTTTAAGAGACGCATGGTTTAAAACTCTATGCGTCTCCTATAATTTATTTATAACTACTGTTCTCTCAAGATTTAACTGTTGGATATAATTGCTTTAATTTTACCCTTGCATTTTTGGTAGTAAAT
>JADFZO010000011.1 GCA_015232465.1 Desulfamplus sp. | reverse complement strand
GCCATCTGCCAAATCAGAGCTATTAACGCTATTTTTATCGCAATCTCCTCTGTTTAGATGGAGTATTGACTCCTTAAACTGCTGCTCTGCTTTTGAAAACTCAATATCTGCAAATTCATATTTTCCCTTTTTTAGATATATCTTTGCAAGGCGGGTTCTAAATAGATGGTTATCTGGTGCTATTGAGAGGCTATTGAGTGCAAGAGATAGTGCAATATCAAGATTTTTATTTTGAATCTCAAATGTTCTTGCAAGCCCTGACATTGCAATTGCATCGTATGGATTGAGCTTTAGTGCCATTTTGTATTCATTGACAGCCTTTGATGGCATCTTGCTTTGAAGATAAAACTCTCCAAGTATTCTGTGGGCAACTGCTGAGTTTGGGTTGATCTTTATCGCATTTTGTATGTGTGCTAAAGCCTTGTCAGTTAAGGCTGAATCTATCAATACCCCATCTTTTATACCAGCTTTTAACATCAAAATTCCAGCAGTCAACTCAACCTCAAATAGCTGATGCCCCATTGCAGTAGCCTCTTTAATATACTCAATCCCATTTTTTATATCTCCTGTAAGATCACAGGTGAGTGCAGCATTATAAAAGAGCATAAACAAAAACTCATCAACATAAGAGTCGCAATCACAATTTTGATATTCAATGAACCTTTGATATGCAATTGCCCTCTCAAACTGCTCTTTTGCAAGTTTAAGCTGACCAATGAGGCTGTAGCAAACCCCAAGACTGTTAAGAAGATTTAAGTTATCACACTTTATCTTTAGCCCAATTTTATACTCATCTGCAGCTTTATCAACCATTCCAAGCTGATATAGGCGATCTCCATAGATATTTTGGGTAACATCATCAAAAAATTGAAGCGTTCCATGTTCAAAAAATGAGGCGTGATCAAGAGCTTTAACAGCGTTGCACATAACTTCAAACTCATCAAAAGATAGAAAAGGATAGATAGCTCTGCCTGCATGAGATTTTATCTTTAGTGTGCTATCTGCAAAGTTGATTAAATCTAAAATTTGTGCATCTGCTAAAGCTAAATCTCTCTCCAAAATTGCAACTATTAAAGTTGATTCAGACAAGCACTGCCACAAATTGAAACCATATTTTGATTCAAAGTTAAGCTGCGATTGAAGCTCTTTTTGTATAGCAGATTCAAATTTAACAACAAAACAGACAAAAGCTCTTGAGCCAATCTGTTCAAAAATCTTATCAGTAAACTCTTTAAAATTTGACCACACCTTGCTATTAGAATCTAAGGGATCATCATCTTTTTTAATCAAAATATCAGCTAAATATTGCTCAGGAGGTGCAAAATCAGAGTGGCAGACGCAATCTGACTCTGACTTCATAAAAGTTATCTCTTTTGAAGAGAAGTTGTTGCCTGTATATAAGAGATTTAAAGCTGTTTCCATATTTAGTCTGCTCTATAAATTGTTGAAATATTTATATTTTTAGTTTTTAAGTCCCAAGTATCTCTGCAAGAGCCTTGCAGATAATCTCATCTTCACCTGATTGTAATGTTCTGGTATCAATAATAAATCGGTCATTCTCAATTCTGCCGATAATTGATGGTTCGTAGTTACGCATTCTCTTTTCTAATAGTGAGGCTGATATTAATTTCGGCTCAATAGTAATGCACCTGCTTGGGATTGAGTATTCAGGATAAGAGCCTCCGCCAGTTCGAGAAGAGAGATCAGCAAAGCCCACAACAGCTTTTACTATGTTTGACTCCTCTTTTTCAATTACACTTTTAATACCACTTAGAAGTTTTTCAGCCCTTTTAACAGTCTCATCAAATGGCATGGTTAGCATTCTTAAAGTTGGAATCTCTTTTATAGCTTTTGCCTCATCTCTGTATAGATTTAAAGTTGCCTCTAACGCTGCAAGTGTAAGTTTATCGATCCTAAGTGCACGGGTCAAAGGGTTAGATTTTATCTGCTTAATTACATCAGCACGACCCACAATCAAACCTGCTTGGGGACCTCCAAGCAATTTATCACCACTAAATGTAACCACATCAGCCCCAGCAGCAACAACATCAGATACAGTTGGCTCTGCTGCAAGTCCATATTTTGAGAGATCAATCAGCGAACCACTACCTAAATCCTCCATAACTGGCAGTTGATGTTGTTTTGCAAGAAGAGCAAGCTCTGAAAGGGTTACACTCTTTGTAAAGCCCTCAATTTTATAGTTGCTTGTGTGAACCTTTAAAAGAAGTGCTGTATTATCTCCAATTGCAGATTGATAATCTTTAAGATGGGTTCTGTTTGTTGTTCCAACCTCTTTTAGCTTGCAGCCGCTCTTTTCCATAACATCTGGAATTCTAAAAGAGCCTCCAATCTCAACAAGCTCTCCGCGTGAGACAACAACCTCTCTATCTTTTGCCAATGTGTTCAAAGATAAAAAGACCGCTCCAGCGTTGTTGTTTACAGCCATTGCAGATTCAGCACCAGTAAGCTCGCACAAAATCTCCTCAATTGCACTGTAACGCTCGCCCCGTTTGCCCATTTTTATATTAAACTCAAGATTGGAAAAGCCGCCTGCAATTTGAGTTATTCTATCAAGAGCATCTTGGCATAAAATCGATCTTCCAAGGTTCGTGTGGATAACCACCCCAGTTGCATTGATTGTTGGAACAAGTCTTTGAGCTATGGTTTTTCTTGCATCAGATAAAATATTTTGAATAATCTTATCTTCGCCAATTTCATCTCTAAATTGATGGGCAAACAGCTCAAGATCAACTCCATTTTTCTGACCATCTTCCCACCCTTTTAAGATGCTGTTTCTTATTATCTCAAGGCTCTTTCTTGTTGAGGCTTTTATTACAGAGATGGGAATAGAGCTAAAATCAGGGACAGCTTCTATCTTTTCAAGAAGATAATCAACCTTTGGAATCTTTTGTAAAACTCTTTGAAGTGCATTTTTATCCATAATTAAAGACTATGCCTCACTGTTTAACTCAAATATGTAGAGCGGAATAGTATCAATAATAAGGGCTATATCAGAAAAAGATAATCCAACTGCTTCTAAAATTTGGTTAAGATTTTCAGATTTTAATTTGTCAGTCTCAATAGTTGTATGAAATCTTGACATCAAAAGATCAGCAATATAGACAACATTAACAATATCTCTGCTTTTAGCTTTAATAGAGCCATTTTGCGGATCGTGATGATAACGGACAACATCAGTCAAAAGATCAGAAAAGAGCCACTTATCTGCCAACATAGCACCAGCCTCAGCATGGTTTATCCCAAGTATTCTCTGCTCTGTTAAGATATAGTCAGCGTGATTTTGGTGAAACTCTCGAAAAAATAGAGGAGAGCGTCTTGCAATGTGCTGATCCAACACCACCTTACCAATATCATGGATAAGCCCTGCTGTGTAAGCCATCTTAGAGTCAACACTTTTTGTCATCTTTGCAATTATCTCGGCTGTTACAGCACACCCTATGGAGTGAAAAAACATTCCGCCTCGACACATTGAATAGCCATTGGTATCAGCTTGAATAAAGTAGTTTTTAATGGCAGCAGTGATAACAGAGCTAATTAAGGTACCTTCACCCAATATTAAAAGAGCATCTTTTAGGGTCTCTATCTTTATTTTACCTGCAAACATGGCAGCATTACACATCTGAATTGTTCTTGCTGCAAGCACCTGATCTTTTTTAAGCTCATTTAAAATATCATCAAGAGTGTAGCGAGTTTGCTGAACAATTCTCATAATTTTTAGGGCTGTCTGCGGAATTGGATTTAATGACTCTATTGTAAGCTCAACCTCTTTTTTAGATGGAGGGGCAGATTCAAATGCTCTTGATGGCTTTAAAATATTAGCAGGGCTACTTTTAAGAGTCTTAAGCGTGCTTATCTCTTGCGTTAGTTTTTGCGTTAGCTTTTGGTTGTAATTCCAGGCTGGTCTAATGTCAGTTTCACCATTGCTCATATTTAACTCAAGGGTGCATGTAAAAAATCCCCCAGTTTCAGATTTTTTTATGGCTATCCCCTCTTCACAGAGAATATTTATAGCAATATCAGTTGAGCGACCGCCAAGGTCTAAATTAATATCTTGACGACTTAAAGGTCCAACAAGTGCCCCACCTGCAACTGTAGCCACTATATTTTCAGCAGTTGCACCCATTGAATACATCTGGCTAATAAACATTGGAAGTCCAGTTGAGCCATATTTTTCAGGATTTTCAGGTGCAAAACTGCTTACTGGTTCTGGTAAAAGTATATGAATTATCCCTCCAACACCTGCATTGTGATCAAAAAGTCCAACCCCTACACATGTTCCAAGATGAGCCTGAAACAGCATGTTACATCTTTTTGATACTCTAAAACTCCCCGAAGGGATATGGATCGTACTAAAACGAATCATTGAGAGAGATGCCTGTTTTTCCTAAATATGGGCGTTATTATTGGCTTTTAAGACCATTGACTAACAAAATATTATTTGACCAAGAGAATTAGGTTTAATATCATCAAAATAGAAATGTTAGCAATAATAATTATTTAAATGGGAATTAATATGAAAAAAGGGAAAGATTACATTGTATTTGCACTTGATGTTGCATCTGCTGACGAAGCTAAAAAATATGTAAAACTACTTAAAGGCAAAGTTGGCATGTTTAAGATAGGTTTAGAGCTTTTTATCCAGACTGGTCCTGATATTATAAGTATAATCAAAGAGTTAAGCGATGCTAAAATATTTCTTGACCTAAAATTTCATGATATTTCAGAGACTGTAAAAAGGGTTATGGAGCGTGTTGCCCAATTGGGTGTTGATTTAGTTACTGTTCATACATCATCTTCACAAAAGATGGTTGAGATGGCTGTTAAAGGGGGAGGAGGTAGTGTTGGTGTGCTTGGAGTAACCTTATTAACAGATAATGACGCATCAGTTGTTGAGGCTTGCGGATTTAAAGAGATTTACATAAATGATATTCAATCGCTTGTTATTAAACGGGCAGAGATAGCATACAAATCTGGTTGCAAAGGTGTGGTCTGCTCAGGGCAAGAGGTTATTATGATTAAATCTCGATTTGGCAAAGATTTTATGGCAGTAACCCCAGCCATAAGACCTAAATGGTCAATAACAAACAAAGATGATCAAAAGCGAATCACAACTCCAGCAATGGCAGTAAAAGCTGGAGCAGATTTAATTGTGGTTGGAAGACCAATTAAAATCTCTAACGATCCAGCTTTAGCTGCCCAAAAGATTGCTGATGAGATTGATGTTGCGATTAAAGAAAAAGATGTAGGCTTTTTTTAATCAAAAGAGATTAAACTTTAAGAGAAGGCTCGAAGAGGTATAATATTGACAATCTCACCCTTTTCCAGCCCCTCTCTATTTTCGTCAATCTCAAGCAGACCATCAGCCATAACCATTGTTCTGATAAGCCCAGATTTGCCTAAAATTGGTTGAGCAAAAAGATCATCTCTCTCTTTAATAAATCTTACCCTAACAAACTCTCTTCTGCCCTGTGCTGATGCCACATTTCTTGTGAGCTTTGCTCGAATCAATTGAGAAGAGCTATTTTGCCCAAAAGAGCTTAAACCTTGAAGCCTTTGCAAAAATGGAAGTACCACAACCTTAAAGACAACCATAGCAGAGACAACATGACCCGGCAGCCCCCAGATTGGCTTTATTTTGCTGTATCCAGCAGAAGAAGAATCAAAACCAGTAGAATCAAAAGAAGATGCAGATTTAGCAAGGATTGTAGGTTTACCAGGGCTTATTGATATGCCATGCACAAGGATTTTGGTATCTTTTAATAAAGAGAGAATATCCACAGTAAAATCACGCACACCAACAGAGCTACCACCAGAGATTAGAACCATGTCAGTCTCGTCAAGAGCTGCTCTACAAGCCTGATACAAGGCATCTTTATCATCTTTTACAATTCCATACAAAACAGGCTCTGCACCAGCCTCAATCACAAGTCCAGCAAGGGTGTAGGAGTTTATATCTCGCACCTTTCCATGTTGTGGCGTTTGGTCAATCGGCACAATCTCATCACCAGTTGAGATTATTCCAATTTTTGGAATCTTATAAACCGCCAATTCAGATATTCCAAGTGCAGCCATAAGCCCAATCTCTTGAGGTCTTAAAATCGTGCCAGCTTCAAGAATCTTCTCCCCTTTTTTAAAATCTTCATCTTTGTCAATCACATTTTGAAGAGGAGCTACGCTTTTGTAAATCTCTACAGTTGGGCTATAATTTTCTTTATCTTCACTACTGCCCACAACTTCAGTATGCTCAACCATCACAACACTATCAGCACCGTCAGGGAGCATTCCGCCAGTTGATATTTTTCCAGCCTGCCCAAGCTCAACTGAAAAATTAGGTCTCTCCCCCATCAAGATTGACCCTTTCACCTCAAGCCATGCTGGATTTGATTCAGATGCCCCAAAACTTGAGCCTGAATAGATGGCATAACCGTCCATTGTTGCCCTTTTAAATCCAGGAATATCTTGATCCGAATAAATATCTTTAGCAAGCAGACGGCGGTACGCTTTTGAGATGTGAAGAGTCTCAGTGGCTACAGCTTCAAACTCTGAAACAAGCTGCATCACCTGCTCTAAGCTCTGCACCTTAAAAAAGTGGCTCATTTTAAAGCCTCACCCATGCGAAGCATTGCCTCTTCTACATTTTCACGGCTGTTAAATGCACTGATTCTGATGTACCCTTGACCGCATTTCCCAAATCCAGCACCTGGGGTGCAGACAACTCCAGCCTTTTTAAGCAGCATATCAAAAAACTCCCAAGAGTCTCTGCCATTGCCATCAATCCAGATGTATGGAGAGTTATCGCCACCCACAAAATTAAACCCAAGCTCTGACATTGCAAGACGTATCAATTCAGCATTTTTTAGATAATATGATACAAGTGCCTTAATCTGAATACGCCCCTCTTCTGAATAGATAGCCTCCGCAGCCTTTTGCACAGGATATGATACGCCATTAAATTTTGTGCTCTGTCGCCTATGCCACAAGGCGTGTAAAGAGATTTTATCGCCATTATCATCAAAGATCATGCACTCTTTTGGAACAACAGTATAACCACAACGTGTACCAGTAAATCCAGCAGTTTTGGAAAAACTTCTAAACTCTACAGCCACCTCTTTTGCCCCTTGAATCTCGTAAATAGAGCAAGGCAAGGAGTCATCACGGATAAAAGCCTCATAAGCTGCATCAAATAGAATCAAAGCCTTTGTCTCTTTGGCATAATCAACCCATTTTTTAAGCTCTGATTTTGTGATAGTTGTGCCTGTTGGGTTGTTTGGAAAGCAAAGGTAGATAAGATCAACTGGATTTTTAGGCAGTTTGGGCAAAAAGTTATTATCTTTTGTGCACTCTAAATAGACAATCCCCTCGTATCTGCCATCAATAAATTTTCCAGTTCTGCCAGCCATAACATTGGTGTCAAGATAGACAGGATAGACAGGATCAGGGATTGCAATCGTAATATCTTGTGCAAAAATCTCCTGAAAATTTCCAGTATCGCACTTTGCACCATCACTAACAAAGACCTCATCTGGTGCAATATCTGCTCCTCTTGCTTGAAAATCGTGCTTTGCAATCATATCTCGTAAAAATGGATAGCCCTGCTCTGGTCCATACCCTTTAAATGTTGTATCATTAGCCATCTCAGCTACCCCCTGCTGAAAACCTTTAATACAGGCATCTGGCAAGGCTCTTGTAACATCACCAATTCCAAGACGTATAATTTTTGTGTTTGGGTTTTCTGCCTGAAACTTTGAAACTCGTTTGGCAATATCAGAAAAAAGGTATGAGGCGTTAAGTTTACTGTAATGTTTATTTGCTTTAATCATTTTAAGATTCCTTATATTGTATTTGTTACTGATTCTTAACAAGTTTTGGATTAAAAATAACACTACTATCGCATATCTGCAACAACAAACAAAATTATGGTTGTAGTTTGGATAAGAGATGGGAATCAAAAGGCGGGGAAGTTGCATATTGACTGATAATATCTAATATTATATTAATGTAGCCAACTGCATAATTCAGTCAAACAACATCAAAGATTAAGAGCCTCAAAATAACCATCAGCTCTTAAAAGAGATTCACAAATGACTTTTTAAATAGGCTTAAAAAATTATGGATAAAAAGATTAAAATTATTGGTATTCCAATGGATTTTGGGCAACTTCACAGAGGGGTTGATATGGGTCCTGCTGCTCTAAGATACTCCTGCCTTGTGTCAGAGTTAAGAAAACTTGGCTACACTGTTGAAGATAGAGGCGATGTAACTGTTCCAGTTAGAGATAGAGGAGCACAGGAGAAGATAGCTTCTGCTCCCCAAGAAACAGGCGAAAATAGCCATAGCAACTATCTTGATGCCATTATAAAGGTCTGCACAGAGGCTTATAATGTTGGAAAAAATGTGGTTCAAGATGGAGATTTTCCGCTATTTCTTGGAGGCGACCACTCAATTGCAATCGGCACAATTGGCGGGGTATCTCACGATAATCAGCTTGGTGTTATCTGGATTGATGCCCATGCTGATTTTAATACCTACAAGACATCGCCCAGCGGAAATGTTCATGGAATGCCACTTGCTGCTTTAATTGGAGATGGTGATGAGTCTCTTGTAAATGTTGGTCGAAAAGGCAGAAAAATTGCCCCTGAAAATGTTGTGCTTATTGGGATTCGCTCTTTAGATAAAATGGAAAGAGAAAGACTTAAAAAGAGCAACATAACTGTCTATACAATGAGAGATATTGATGAGCAGGGGATAAGCACCATAATTAATAAAGCCCTAATGAAACTTATACACATAAAAAAGATTCATGTAAGCCTTGATATGGACGCTGTTGATCCTGTTGAAGCCCCTGGTGTTGGGACACCTGTACCTGGGGGGTTGACCTACCGCGAAGCTCATCTCTGTATGGAGATAATTGCTGACTCCTCTAAGCTCTCCTCAATGGACATCGTAGAGATAAACCCAATATTAGATCAGGCAAACAAAACCGCTAAACTTGCTGTAAAACTTATAGTCTCTGCCTTAGGAAAGAGCATATACTGACCACTATTTTAGGCAAAAATAACTATGGGAAATTAGATTGATAAATACCTGATGTTGTGCTAATATTACAAATAGTAAAAATATTTTTTGGTTAAAAAAAATATGCTAAGTAACGCAGTTCTTTTTTGGGTCTTTTAGTGCTTAGCCAAAAGGAACTCTAATAAAAGAAGGGTCGTGATTACAAAATAGGGGGGAGAGTCTAATGGCAGTTGTAAGTGGACATGGAAAAAAACAATTTAACAAAGGGGATCTGGCTGTTTATCCCGCACATGGGGTAGGATGTATTGAAGCCATTGAAAGCAAAGAGATCAATGGAGAAAATATGAATTTCTATATGATGAAAATCATTGAAAATGGCATGGTTATAATGATTCCTACGTCAAAGGTTGAATCCGTGGGACTTAGGGATATTATCCCTGAAAATGAGATTCCCCAAGTTTACAAGATTATGCAAAAAAAGGCTCAAATAGCTGACAATCAAACATGGAATAGACGCTATCGTGAGTATATGGATAAAATCAAGACTGGCTCTATATACGATGTTGCAGAGGTTTTTAGAGATCTATTTCATCTTAAACTTGAAAAAGACCTCTCATTTGGTGAGAGAAAACTTCTTGATACTGCTCAAAGCCTTCTTGTGCAGGAGCTTTCAACTGCAAAATCTGTTGGCGAGAAGGAGATGATAACAGAGTTAGAGAATCTATTTGCATAATTTACATTATCGTGAATTAAAAAAAGACCGACAGTTGCAATTAGTTTATGCTTCTGTCGGTCTTTTGCGTTTATCCATACTTTATGTTTAATAATTGTAACTTTTTATTTAAAAAGAGATAATTTGTGGAGATTCAATTTATTGTCAGCGACCAATTTAACGCCAAACGCCTTGACTATGTTGTTGCAAAGATGCAAGGAGAATACTCACGCTCTTTAATTGCACAGCTTATTAAAAATGGTGATATTTTAGTATCTGGAAGGGTAAAAAAGCCATCATCTAAAGTCTATTCTGGAGAGGTTATTTATGGTTGTCTGCCTGATATAAAAGATGGTGAGTCAGCCGATCCTGTTGCAGAGCAAAATGGGAAACTGCCATTTGATATTTTACATGAAGATTCTCACATTATGGTTATAAATAAATATCATGGTATTGTTGTTCACCCTGCTGCTGGAAACCTTTCTGGGACTGTTGTTAATGCTCTGATAAGTTACTACCCGCAAATCCAATCTGTTGGAGAGGATCGTTTAAGACCCGGAATTGTTCACCGTTTAGATAGAGATACAAGCGGTGTTATGGTTGTGGCAAAAGAGAGAGACGTATTCTCATTTCTTAAAAAAGAGTTTATGCAAAGAAGGGTTCAAAAGAGCTATATTGCCCTTGTCTCAGGCAGTTTAAAAGAGGATTCAGGAGAGATAGTGCTGCCGATTGGTCGCCACCCTGTAAAGAGAAAGATGATGTCAACAGTTGCTCAAAATGGTCGATACGCAGAGACAATCTGGAGAGTATTAAAAAGATACAACTCTGCAACTTTGGTTGAGGCAGAACTTAAAACAGGAAGAACCCACCAAGTAAGAGTGCACTTTAAGGCAATTGGACACCCGTTAGTTGGGGATAGTGTTTATGGATTTAAAAAAAGAGGGGGAGACTCAATGTTTAGCAAAATCTCAAGGCAGATGCTACATGCGTGGAAGCTAAGTTTTAGACACCCATGGTCAGGCAGAAGGGTTGAATTTGTAGCACCTCTGCCTGAGGATATTGGACAATTTTGTTAAAAATTTAGCAAAACCAACAGGCATATTGCCCTTCTATCCATTAAAAACCATGAGTCATTGCAAGTTTTTCAACCATTCTTGCAAACCCTGCACCAAGTGCATAGATGGAGTTGATGTGAAGATGCTCCTCTGTGTTAGCATCAAAAAATAGATTTAAATCAGACTCTATCTCATCTTCAGCAAGCCAGTAGCATATTAAAATGGGAATCTTAGGAAGCGGGTGCAATACAAGCGAAATATCAGATTTATAGTGCTTTTCCACCTCTTTTCCATTAAATAGCTCTAAAATCTGCTCAAAAAAATTTGGATAGGTATCAGCAACCTTTTTTATCAGCTCTTCACACTGCTTGTGAAAAAGCCCCTGCCAAGCCCTCCCATTTGGAAGTTCGCGAAACGGCACCCAATTACCAGTAATGGGGGTATCTGTTCCTTGAACAATATAGTTAAGTAGCGGAACAACTACCCACTGGTTTGCATGAATATCTGTATATATCTTGCCTTGCGTATCAACACTTACATTTTTTCCCATAACCTTTATGTTTAGCCTGCCATCTGAAAAGGTGGCTCCAATTGATTTCGCCTTTGATGCAAGATCAATATTTGATATAGATTTTCTAAAACCTTCGATTATCTCATCTGCACCTTGATCAATAGAAGGACTATTTTGCTTTGCATCTCCAAATTTTGCAACCACATCAGAAGAAACATAAGGACACTCTCGAAGCTCTTTCTCCCCCTTAAAAACAGCACCAGCAAAGGCTAAACATGTTGGCTTAAAGCACTCTTTGCAGTTAGATTTATTAAGAAGTTTAAAGACTTCCATAGCATTACTAAAACTTGACATTTAAAGATTCCCTCGAAAACTTTTTACATATTTTTTAAACAGTTTTTTCAAACAAAATTTTATGAGAGACAAGATTCATAGACTTTATTCTACCTTTGATAATCTTTTGCTCTCCAAAAATGCTCATTATTCTATAACCGCTGTTATTATCTTCTGGCTCTATTAAATCAACAGCCTCCATTAACAGCTCCTCTTTTCCATCTTTTACCATATAAGCATTAGCTTCACACATCTTTAAAGACCTCCTTAAGTTCAGTTTCAATAAGATATTTTATAAGGTGAGGCAAAGGTTCTTTGTGAAAACCTACAATCACCACATTCTCTTGATTAAGCGGGAGCAATATTTTTAAGGCTGAAGCTGACATCACAGCCTCTGCTGTATTAGGTGTTACTTCACCCATCATGGCATTTGCCCACGTTATTGCAATAGGTCCAATAATCACATCAGCCTTTTTTACAGTCTGAACAATGGCATTCTCTCCAGAAGCTGCCCTGTTTGCACCTGCTTTCATCATTTGAGATGCAGCAATTGCATTTGTCCCTATTGCGGTTATCTCAATAGATTCACCATAAAAATCTCGTAAATACTTGATAAGAGAGACACCAATACCGCCCCCCTGACCATCTATAACACAAACTCTTTTATGCAATTAATTAATATCTCCTTAAAAAGTTAATCCTCCAAGTTTTCCAAAATCTTTTTTCATAGCATCATAAACAGGCTTTCCAACCATAAATGTATAAATTTCATCGCACTTTTTTTCAGGGTCAATATCTTTAAACGCATCAGGATAGAGTATTTTTGCAACTGCAAAGGCGTTTGCAAGTGCTGTCTCAACATTGGTTGTGTAAAAATTGAACGGCAACAGGGTATAGACTTGTCTATTTTGAAATGCCTTTAACGCACTATAAAATTTGGTTTTCTTAGAAATATCCTCTTTAATGAGCTTTAAGCCTCCCCCATCAATAAATATAAAATCTGGATTTATTAATAAAAGACGCTCTTTGTCAATAAAGATGTGACTACCCTCAACAAGTTTAGCCTCTTCTTTAGATACCTCTTGAGCAACATTTCTTGCATTTGCCCATTGTAGTGGAATGTAGCTCTTTTCAGTGCTTTCAATACCTTGTGAGCCACGCATACCAATTCCACCTACAAACACAGTTGGTTTATCTTTGTCTTGCATATCTTTGTCTTGCATATTTTTACTTTTCAGCTCAACCCCACTTCTATCAAGCAAATCTCTTCTTGCAGACTCAATAAAATTTACAACTGCCTCTGCCCGCTCCTCTCTGTTAAGAATCTTGCCAGCAAGCCTTAATGAGTCGTAAATGGTCTCATCAAATGTGGCAAATGCCCCATAACTCAATACAACAATCGGAACATTTAACTGTTTTTGCACCTCATCTACTAAAGCCACATCTGCCTGTGTTATAAAAATAAGCTCAGGATTTACGCTTAACACAGCCTCTAAATCTGGCTTTTTATTGATGCTTGCAGGACCTCCAGCACCTACCCTTGGCAGCTTTGCAAGATCAAGATTTGCCAACCAGTAAGGGCGTCCATTTGGGTTTAATTTTTCCATATCTTCAACACCAGCAACTTTATCTTGAGCCTGAAGATAGACAATAAGACGCAGAGCACCAGGACCAAGGCAGATAATCTTTTCAGGATTGTGAGGCACTGCAATTTTTCTTCCAGCCATATCTGTTATATCAAGAGTCTCTGCAACCCCTACATTTGCAATAAAAATAATAGTCAAACACAATATCATTAATATTTTTTTCACTATTCAACCCCCCTTTTTTTTATATTTTTGGAACAACAACCATACTCCCTTCAACATCAGCAAGCAGCACTTCAATACCGTAAACATCTTGTATCATTTCAGGTGTAACCTCGTTTTTATGGACAAAATTGTAAACTTTATGGTGTTTCATCATAAGAAAAAGATCGGCAAATCTAAATGCAAGATTCAAATCGTGGATAGAGACAACTGCTGATAATTTGTGCTCTTTTACAATTTTACGGACAATTGACATAACCTCAAACTGATTTCTAAGATCAAGGTTACTTGTAGGCTCATCAAGCAGAAGAACTTGAGGCTCTTGAGCCAATGCACGGGCAATAATAACCTTTTGCATCTCTCCGCCGCTTAAAGAGTTTACAGCCCTTAAAGCAAAAGAGTCAAGATTCATGGTTTTGAGCACCTTTTCAACTATCTTAAAATCATTATCTGACGCTGCCCATTTTATGTGGGGCTTTCGTCCAAGTAGAACAGCATCAAACACTGTCAAAGACTCTTCAAAATATCGCTGGGGCATGTATGCCATACGTTTGGCAATCTCAGCCCCTTTCATTGTTAAAATCTCCTCATTGTTAAGCATTACAGAGCCTTTATGAGGAACAATAACTCTATTTAAGCACTTTAAAAGAGTCGATTTTCCAGCCCCATTAACCCCAAGAATACCAAGAATTAGCCCCTTATCTAACTTAAATCCTACATTGTTTACCACATGATGGCTGTTATACGAAAACTCAATACCTTCTACTGAAAACATCATCTTTTAAATCCTCTCATAAGCAGATACAAAAACATGGGTGCTCCCATAAAAGATGTAAGAATTCCAACAGGCAGATTTCCAGAGCCAATAAGCAATCGTCCAGTTGTATCAGCTAAAAGAAGCAAAGAGCCACCAACAGCACAAGTAAATGGAATCACAAGCCTATGATCAGAGCCAACAACACGTTTTGCAATATGAGGTGCAAGCAGTCCCACAAATGCAATAACTCCATGAAAAGAGGTGATAACAGCAGATACAACAGCAGCAATAACCATTCCTTGAACACGAAGCGAATCAACAGAGACCCCAAGCCCTTTTGCAGCCTCTTCACCAGATAGAAGGGCATTTAAATTCCATCTGTGAAAGGTAACCCAAATTGAGGCTATAACAATAATCAAAGCCATCAGCCCTATTTCGCTCCAGTTAGAGCGTGCCACATCTCCAAATGTCCAAAAAAGTGCTGATGCTATCTGAGTTTCAGAGGCAAAATATTGGATAAGCACAGTACCAGAGTTAAACAGAGATGAGAGAGCAACTCCAGCTAAAATAATCGCCTCTGGAGACAATTTTCTAAGTTTAGCAAGAAGCAAAATTACCCAAGTTGCCACCATTGCCCCTACAAATGCAAACATAGGTATAGAGGCAAACCGACCAAATTTAGATATTAAACTAAATTCAGAGAGAGCAGCAGATGCCCCTATTCCACCTAAATCAAATATAATAATGCCAACCACAGCCCCAAATGCTGCCCCTTGACTGATTCCAAGTGTGGAGGGCGAACCAAGCGGATTTCTTAAAAGCGATTGGATTATAAGTCCTGAAAGAGCAAGCCCCCAGCCAGAAATAACAGCAGCCACAATTCGGGGCATTCTGATATTCCAGACAACAAGGTGGGAGTTTCCTTCAGAAGTGCCAACAATTCCCTCAATAACATGCCTGATGCTCAACTGATAAGCCCCTTTTGAGATTGCATATATTCCAAGCAAAAAAGTGATTGTTATCAGCCCTGCAAATATAAATTTTTTTCGCCTTACATCTTGGTGATACTTCTCAGTTGCTGTGGTGTTGTCAGAATAACAGCTCATTTTAAGACTCCTAACTCTAATATTCAAACGATACCGACAAAATCGTGGTAAAAGGTGCTCCAACATAATAGCTGGTTACCCCTGCCCGTGAGTCATCACTTGCATTAACAGAGGCTATATACTCTTCATCAAATATATTTTGCAGATGAAGAGCCACACTCATAGCTGTTCCAGCTTTGTCGGCTGATGATTTACTGTAATCAGAAGAGTTTTCAAATAATTTTAGTTTGCGACTATACTTAAAGCTCAAATCAGCAGTTATAAAATCGTCAACATCCTCTCTATGCTCAACATCTCCGTAACGCTTACCCATATACTTTAACATTGGCACAACTTCAAGAGAGCCATATTGATTAAAATCGTGCCTATAAATCATACCAGCTTTAGCCATAAACTCAGGTGTATCAACAACCTGATTATCTTTTGAATCAAGAGTTTTTCCCTGATAGGTAAGATTGTCATTGTATGTCATGCTGGTCCATGTTGGATTAAAAAATAGAGATAAATTAGATGAAACAAAAAGGTTTGTCTCAAGATCAACTCCATATCCTGTAGCTTCCCCAACATTTTGCTGATAGCTTAAATTTACCCTTGGATCGTAAATTGTGGTCAAAAGATTCTCATGCGTTGAGTAGAAAAAGGCTGGCATCACCTCAAACAGACCATTTCTGAATCTTGCTCCAAGCTCAAAGTTGTCAGACAGCTCCATATTATAACCATTGAACAGATCATTTAAAGTGATGCCTGCTGTCTGAAATGTGCTTCTGTTGGTATTATACAGAGTGATTATAGGCACGTAAGAGTAAGGTCTTATGAAATTTTTTCCATAACTTGTGTAGGTATTTAAAGATTCTGAAAAATTATAACCCATGCCAACTGTAGGCAGAACCTTTTCATACTCTTTCTCATCACGATAAAGATCATCAGCCTTTACAAGCTCATAATTTGGTGCAGAAGATGTGTAACCTTGACTTGCAGGGTCTGTGTAGGAGAAATATTTTAGACCAGCTTGCCAGTCAAATTTATCAATATTTCCAGCAAGTTTCATAAATGGGCTATGAACAATGCCATCTCCATCGTTTTTTGTGTACATTCCATAACCTTTATTGGCAAAGGTTAGAGGATCAAGGTTCTGGGTTTTTATAACCATGTCGTTTGACTCAAAAGCATATCCAAGTGAACCAATAATAGACGAAAGATCAGAATTGATAAGCTCGCCTTCAAGCTGGGTTATCAATCCATAACGCTCTATATCTCTGTTTCTCTTTTGAATAATCCCGCCTTGACTTGCAACCCCGCCTAAAATCTCGCTATCTTCGGTTGAGTAGTAGGGTTTAAAAGTGAGGCTAAGTGAGTCGTTTATGTTTATTGGAATTACTGACATTATATCTAAGTTGTTGTAGTCCCCCTTGTTGTAATCGTAATAGTAGATGTCTTGATTTTTCAGACCTGTAAGTGTGCTGTTAAAGTCATTTTTATAATTTGAACTTAAATCTTGAGTCTCTTGATACGAAAGGGGTTTGTAGAGATTTTGGGATAAATCGTTGTAGTTAAACCAGACTTTAATGGCATCATTGCTACTTTTTTTATCTCCAATAGGTTGAGTTATCATTGCGTTAAAGTTGTTTCTTGTACCCAAATCGCCCGCCCCTTTCCATTTCTCTGCATCTGTATAGGAGTATGACATAGATACTCCAGTGTTTATATTTGGTATTTTTCCTGAATTAAAGCCTAAAAATGTTCTGCTGTATGAGTCTGTTCCAAACCCTTGCCCCAATTTAAAACCCAAATCATTATTGGGCCAATCTGGTTTAATCTCAATAGCTCCGCCCCTTGCACCAACGCCTGTTCCAAAATCGCTTGGTACAGCCCCCTTATAAACTGAAATGCTCTCAAAATTTTCAGTATCATAGATATATTCACGAGGTCCCATTGGGTTTCCTCCCCAATTTGGCACCCCCTCAACTGTCATGGATCCAAGAAAGCCTCTGACCCCCCTGACTCTCACACTTCTTTGCTCTGCTGCCAAGCCATAAGGATCAGGCGTTTCCACACTTATTCCGGGCAAAATATCAAGGCTCTCATAAACGCTTGTTTTGGCTTGATCTCCTTGAATCTCCATACCTTTTTTGGTTATCTCGCTTCCTGTGTAAACAGTTTCAGATATCTCTTTGGTCGGGGTGATAATTTTTTCGCTTGTAACCTCAATATCTTCAAGGCTTGTTATTGAACCTTTCCCAACCTTTTCTTGTGCATTTGATGTAGATGTAATCACCAATGAGAATAGAGCTATCACAAACACTATTAATATTTTTACGGTTATCGGTTTTGTCTGGCACTGCTCCCAATTTCTAATCTCCATAAAAATCTCCTTTTTTGGTCTGTATAATTTTTATACCTGCCAAATCATAACCCCTTGACATATTTGGTGTTTATACTTAAAAATTCTGTTTTCAGCTTTAGATTCAATATATTTGGTAAGTTCTGCTTTTTTTTCAGATTCAATATCAGAGCTGCCATGCACAAAAAAGAGAATGGTTTCAAGAGTCTCTTCAATGCTCTCTGCCCGTTCATGTTCCCAGATATTGAACTCAACATGCGGACGATAGCCAAGTGCATAAACGTAATTAAACGGATAGATAAAATCTCCGCCATGAGACTCAATCTCCTCATTAAAAAGCTCTCTCCAGATTTGTTTGTAGGCGTTTCTCCAGCCTCCGCCTGAGAAACTGCTAAGATAACAAAACCCGCCTGATTTAGCGGCTTTCATCGCTTTTCGTAAGGTTTCAGGATTTGAAATTCCGGGAGTCATGGAGGCAAACACAAGATCAAATCTACCTTCAAAACCCTCCTTTTTTATATCAACTTTCTGCCAAGTTTTTTGAACAATATCAATAGGATAGCTTACTCCTTTTTCTTCTGCCCGTCTCTTTAACTCTTTAATCATTTCGCCTGACGGCTCAAGAACTGTAACTTCTGCCCCTGCCTCTGCCATTGGAATTGTCCAGTTTCCAGGCCCTGCACCAATATCAAGAACTTTTGCTCCATCTTTTAATGCCCCAGCCTCCTTGAGCATTGATAGAATTTTCTCCTTTCTCTTCAATGCCTCTGGTGATCCGCTTCTTTTGGCAAATCCGCCAGCCATTTTGTCCCATCGCTTAACAGGGTCATCTTCACCATTTTGCTTCTGGTTATTCTGGTCATTTGGCTTGATGGCAGAGAGCCATAAATCTTCCCAGAACTGTTCATTTTTTGTTGGAAATAAAAGCATGTCCGCTCCTTACAAGAAAAAGAGTTGTTTATTAATTATTTAAAATAGTTATATTAATTTAAAATTTATTGTCAGTTCTAACTTCAAAGCATCTTTGGAAATTGATGCTGGCGGTTTTGTAAATGGTGATGCCTTTCTTACTGCCTCCAATGCTGCATTATTAAGCGATTCATAACTACACCCTTTAACAATCTCAAGCGAGTTGACATTTCCATTACTATCAATCAAAAAACGGACGCGGACACTCCCCTCCTGATTACGCCTTCGTGCCATTTGGGGGTATCGCTTGTTTTTCTCAATCATAAGACGCATAGAGTTAAAGTATGCTTTTGCTAAAAGTTTGTCAGATTGGGAAACTATAGGAGCTTTCACTAAAGTAGAGGCTTTAATTACAGGTTGAGCAACACTTTTTTGCGACACTCTATTTTGAGCAACTCCATTTTGAGTAGTCGTTGTTGTTGGTGAAGCTGAATGTGGTAAAGGCACAGATGCTGGCATGGGTGGAATTTTTGCAATTTGCTCAACTCTCTTTTCTATCTGTTGAATTTTTTTTACAGTTTTTTTCTTCTCTTCAACAACAACCTTTGTTTTAATTACTTTTTTAATTATCTCCTTTTTTTTCTCTTTTACAGGCTCTGGAATAGGGATAACAGGCTGACTTATCCTTGAATCTTCTGTTATTGGAGGTGGTGGTATTACTGGTATAGGTTCCACAACAGGAGGCGGAACTGCTACTAAAGGGGCAGGAGCAATTGGAGCTGGTTTTGGAATCTCTTGAAGCATAACCTCAATTTTTATTGGAGGTTCTGGCTTTTTGAAATCTCTTTTTAATCTGTAAATTTCTTCAATATGGAGAAATAGGAAAAGATGAACTACAAGAGAAACTGTAATCATTATTCCCATGCTGGGGCTGCCTGCCTGCTTTTCCAATGTAATTTCCACAGTTAGAAGTCCTCTTTTAACTTAAAGATTTGACAACTTTTAAAAAGTTGTCAAATCTATGAACTATTAAATCTATGATCATTAATTTTCATCAGCCTTTTTAGTAGCAATGTAAAGTTTGGAAGCACCAGCAGATTTTGCAATATCCATAACCCTTACCGCACTGTTTAGCAGAACTGCCCTGTCAGCCTTTATAATCACAAGCCTGTCTGTCTGAGTGGCTATCATCTTCTGAAGAGTTGGCAACAGGTCATCATCTGAAATGAGTTTATCGTTGATATATGCCTCACCATCTTTATCAACATAGACAGTAATCTCCTCCGCAATCTCTTCTTGAGTTGAAGTTTGCTCTGCTTGAGGCAGCTTAACATCAATCCCTTCATCAACTATGAAATTTGCTGTCAACATAAAATAGATCAAAAGCATGAATACAATATCAATCAAGGATGTCAGGGGCATCTGAATCTGATAGCGTATTTTTGCCTTACGATGAACCAGCATTACTAATCCCTCGCTTTGAATCACTCATTTGTTTCGACAAATCAGATGCTGGAGCAGAAATACTTTTTATGAAAGTTACTGAACCGCTTTGGAGCTGTGCCTCATACCTGTCAACCCTTGCAACAAGATAGCTGTGGGCAGCTATGACAGGCAGTGCTACAAAAAGCCCAAAAGCTGTTGTAAGCATTGCTTCCCATATACCGCCCGCAAGAACAGAGGCGTTGACTTTACCGCCCATCTCCTGAATCACCATAAAGGCTTTAATCATTCCTAAAACCGTGCCAAGAAGTCCAAGAATTGGGGCGATATTGGCAATAGTTGCCAAAGTCTGGAGGTTGATGGAAAGTACCCTGATCTCCTCGTCTGTAGCATTGACAATAACAGTCTCAAGAGTCTCTCTGTCGCAACCGATCGCATCAATTGCCTGTGCTAAAACCCGTCCCATTGGGGATTGGCTCTTTTTTGCAGACTCTAAAGCCTCTTCTGTTCTGCCTGACTTAAGCATGGAGGCAATAGTTGCAGCAAGTCCGTTGCCTCTGCTTCTCATTCTTGAAAAACATATTAGCCGTTCGAGAAAAATAGCCAGAGCCACCACAGAGCAGGCAAGAATTGGAATCATAAGAACTCCACCTTTATCTATAAAATTTGCCATCTCTTTAATTGACAAAATATCAATCATGGAAAATTCCCTTAAAAATAGAAGATGTTACAATAAAAAAAGCCACAAAAGCATAACAGGTTATTTCACCTGCCTTATGCCTTCGTGGCTTGATTTTTTAAAAACTATTTTTGCTATTTTAAATGTGGTTAAAAAACTTTTACTACGATTTTTTATCCGCCTTCATAGCGGTAGTGTTTGTCCGTTTGAATAGACAAAAAACTTAAGTTTGTCAAGTGTGCATCTGCTTTATTTAACGATTTCCCTGAATAAAGTTACTTCAACTGTGTTTTGTATGAGCAGATTCTTTCCCGACAGCTTTATGCCGTTTTTGGGGAAATATCTTGTCATATGGGGCTATTCCTGCAAGATGTATTTTTTCTAACAAGAGACGGTCAATTAAAGTCTTTGTTTCTTCAGAAATATGGTAATGTGGTGATGGATTATCAACAAATTGTCTACTACATGTACATGAAAGACATCTATAATTTTGCTTACCATTTTTTCTTGAACCATTTTTAATAGTACGACTTGAATCACATTCAGGACAATTCATAAGGTTCTCCTAAAATTTCAAGGTGAATGATTCATCATATTATCAGAAAAATCATCATCACTCAAATGCAGGACTACCAAAATTATATTCGTTCATTGACAGAGGTGTTTTAATTTTATATTTCATCTTCTTAAATATAAAGGCTATTTTGAATAAAAAAAGCCTTTACAAATATTTTAAACACTAAACAAAAGGAGAAGATTCCAATGAAGTGGAAAAATTGTATTACAGCACTAAGTTCTAAAGCGTTAATAGTTGCGTCCATATTTACCATTATCACCTTATCATTGGCTATGCTAACAATAGATGCTAATGCTAAAACTTGTGTCTATTGCTCAGAAGGTAGCCCTGAAGGTTTTACTCCAGCTCTCTACACTGCTGGTACAACCTTTGATGCCTCGTCAGTTCAAGTTTTTGACAGATTAACCCATTTTGAGCGTGGAACAACAAAAATCATTCCAGGACTTGCTGAATCTTGGGAAGTCTCACCAGATGGCACGGTTTACACCTTTCATTTAAGGAAAAATGTCGATTTTCATACCACAACTTTTTTCACCCCAACACGAAAATTTAATGCAGATGATGTTATCTTCTCATTTGATCGCCAAAGAGATCCAAAGCACCCATACAATAAAATTTCAGGTGGCAACTATGAATATTTTACAAGTATGGGAATGGTTGAACTTATCAAATCTATTGAGAAAAAAGATGAGCACACAGTTATTTTTAATTTAACCAAACCAGAAGCCCCATTTCTTGCCAATCTTGCAATGGATTTTGCATCAATTCACTCTGCTGAATATGCAGATAATATGTTAAAAGCAGGGACTCCAGATGAGTTCGACCAAAAACCAGTTGGAACTGGTCCATTTGTATTTGTATCTTATCAAAAAGATTCAACAATCCGCTATCAAGCTCATGAGACTTATTGGGCAGGACGAGCTAAGATCGACAAACTTGTCTTTACAATCACACCTGATGCCTCTGTTCGTTATGCAAAGCTAAAGGCTGGTGAGTGTCATCTTATGCCATATCCAAACCCTGCTGATTTAGAGCAGATGAAAAAAGATGCAAATATCAACCTTATGCAGCAAGAGGGTTTGAATGTTGGATATTTAGCATTTAACGTAAAAGTTAATGAGTTTAAAGATCCAAAAGTTCGTCAAGCTCTAAATATGGCGATCAACAAACAGGCTATTATTGATGCTGTATTTCAAGGTGCTGGAAAGGTTGCTAAAAATCCACTTCCACCAACAATATGGTCATATAACGATGCTGTAACAGATTATGAATACAATGTTGAGGCTGCAAAAAAACTTCTTGCAGAGGCTGGCTTTCCAAATGGCTTTGAGACTGATCTCTGGGCAATGCCTGTGCAGCGTCCATACAACCCAAATGCCAGAAGAATGGCTGAGATGATTCAAGAAGATTGGTCAAAAGTTGGTGTAACTGCAAAGATAGTATCTTACGAGTGGGGCGAATATCTAAAACGGTCAATGGCTGGAGAGCACAAGAGCCTTCTTCTTGGCTGGACAGGCGATAATGGAGACCCTGACAATTTTCTATCTGTTCTTCTTGGCTGCGATGCAGTTGGAAGCTCTAACCGTTCACAGTGGTGCTACAAACCTTTTGATGATCTGATTAAAAAGGCTAAACTTACAGCAGACCCTGCTGAGAGAACAAAGCTCTATGAAGAGGCACAGGTTATCTTTAAAGAGCAGGCTCCATGGGTTACTGTTGCCCATTCAGTTGTGTTTGAGCCGATGAGCACTAAAGTTGTTAATTATAAAATTGATCCATTTGGAAAACATATTTTTTATGGTGTTGATTTAAAGGAATAAAATTCTTTAGCATAGATTTGACAACTTTTTAAAAGTTGTCAAATCTTGTCTCAAATTTTGAATAAAAAAGAGGCGTTATGATTCAATTTCTTGCAAAAAGATTTATGCAGATTTTCCCAGCTTTCATTGGTATAACCCTTCTGACCTTCTCACTTGTCCATTTAATACCCGGTGATCCTGTTGAGCTTTTAGCAGGAGAGCGTGGCATTGACCCTGAGCGACATGCACAGATGAAAGTTGCATTTGGTTTAGACAAACCCCTTCCTATTCAGTATCTTAACTATATTACAAATGTCTTTAAGGGCGATCTTGGAAAGTCTTTTGTTACTAAAAAACCAGTTCTAAAAGAGTTTATGACACTGTTTCCAGCAACTTTGGAGTTATCGCTTTGTGCCATGATCTTTGCTGTTTTGGTTGGGCTGCCTGTTGGGGTTATTGCTGGCGTAAAAAGGGGCACTGTATTTGATCACTCTGTAATGGCTGTATCTTTAACTGGTTACTCAATGCCGATATTTTGGTGGGGACTTCTTCTTATACTATTTTTCTCTGTCCATCTTGGCTGGACTCCTGTTTCTGGTCGCCTCTCTCCACTTTTTTGGATTGATACAGACACAGGATTTATGCTCATTGATGCACTAAAATCTAATGAGGCTGGTGCATTTAAATCAGCTTTAAGCCATCTTATTTTGCCCTCAATTGTTCTTGGCACTATTCCTCTTGCTGTAATTGCCAGAATGACTCGCTCATCAATGCTTGAGGTTCTTAAAGAGGATTATGTCAGAACTGCCCGTGCAAAGGGTTTGTCCCCTGCAAGAGTTATACTTGTCCATGCTCTAAGAAATGCCTTGATTCCAGTTATCACTGTAATTGGGCTTCAAATAGGCGTGCTTCTTGCTGGTGCAATTTTAACAGAGACCATTTTTGCGTGGCCAGGGGTTGGTAAATGGATTGTTGAATCAATTAACCGCCGCGACTACCCTGTTGTTCAAGGCGGGATACTTATTATTTCATCGCTTATAATTTTCGTAAATCTTTTAGTTGATATGCTTTACGGAGTTATAAATCCACGCATTCGTCATACTGGTTAGCACAGATTAGAGGAGGGGAAATATAATGGCATTATGGGAAAAGGCTAAAGCAGAGTTTATTGATATTATTGAGTGGACTGATGACTCTGCCAACACAATGGTTTATAGATTTCCACGATACGAAAACGAAATAAAATACAGTGCCAAGCTCATTGTACGTCAGTCTCAGGCTGCTGTGTTTGTCAATAAAGGGCAGATTGCTGATGTTTTTCCATCAGGATACTACACGCTTGATACTGATAATCTGCCTATTCTCTCAACTCTTGCTGGTTGGAAGTATGGTTTTCATAGCCCTTTTAAAGCTGAGGTCTATTTTGTTAATCTAAAAAATTTCACAAATCTTAAATGGGGAACAAAAAATCCTGTGATCCTACGGGACCCTGAATTTGGACCTGTCAGACTTAGGGCATTTGGCACCTATGTTGTAAAAATCTCAGAACCTGCAAGATTTATCAGAGAGATTGTTGGAACTGATGGACATTTCACCCTTGAAAAGGTTACTGATCAGCTAAGAAATCTTATTATCACACGCTTTTGTGATCTTTTAGGAGACAAAAATATTCCTGTTCTTGATCTGACAGCAAGCTATGACGAGCTATCAAGGGTTCTTACAAAGATCATTGCACCTGAGTTTTTAGAGTATGGCTTAGATGTTACAAAACTTCTTGTTGAAAATATCTCGTTCCCAACTGAAGTTGAAGAGGCGTTAGATAAACGAAGCAGTATGGGAATTATTGGAAATCTTGATAACTACTTTAAATTTCAGAGTGCCAATGCAATGGAGCTGGCTGCTAAAAATCCTGGTGGCGATGCTTCGGCTGGTGTTGGAATGGGTATGGGGTTTGCTATGGCAAATCAGATGGCTGAGGCTATGAGAAACCAGCAACGTGATAATCAATATGACAGCTCTGCTCAACAAAACCCAACATCAGCATCAAACAGAAACAATTCCAATATCCAATCAACGCCCCCGCCTCTTCCAACAATGCCTCCGCCGTTGCCAGAAACAGAGCCAACTGTTGAGTATTATGTTGCTATGCAGGGAAGAAAACTTGGACCTATAGAGATCAACATTATCCTCCGCAACATTAAAAAAGAGAAGATTTTGCCAGATACTCTGATATGGAGGCAAGGGCTTGATGGGTGGCAAAGAGCAGACACTATTGAGGAACTAAAGTCTGCATTAAAAAGCGTTCCGCCGCCACTTCCAGATAATTTGCAATCCTAACTGATAGATTTTTATTGGAGATTTAATAATATGGCAAAGTGCATCAACTGTGCTGCTCCTCTTCCATCTAACTCTGTAGAGTGTCAATATTGTGGCAGCCGTAACGATACAGACCTTAGAGGTCTCCACGATTTTACCACTGAAGAGCCTGACTCTCAGCGTATCTGCCCTAAATGCAACATATCTCTTCAAACTATTGATCTGAAAGTTGATGGAAAATTTCTTATTGAACGGTGTGAGCAATGTTTTGGGCTATTTTTTGATACAGGAGAGCTTGAGGCTCTTCTTGAGCTCTCTGTTAAGCATGTTTATGATATAAACATGAAAAAGCTCGATAATATAAATATGGCAATGACACCAAAAGATGCCACTAAGGTTGTCTATATTAAGTGCCCTGTCTGCTCCAATTTTATGAATCGGGTAAGTTTTGGAGCCAAGAGCGGTGTGATTATTGATAAGTGCAAAGAGCATGGAGTCTGGCTAAATGCTGGAGAGTTGCGTCATCTGTTTGAGTGGAAAAAAGCAGGTGGAAAACTTCTGCACGAACAAAGAGAGGCAGAAAAAAGAGAGATGGAGAAAAAAGAGCAAAAAAGAAGAGAAGAGGAGCGAGAAAGATTTATAGATTCATCAGATTTTTCGCACTACTTTGATTTTTGATGATTTATAACCGCTGCGTTTTAACGCAAAATAAATAGCTTGACAAAATAGCCTGAATCGTAGGATTTGTTGTGCTATTGTTAGAACAACGTTTACTTTAAGGATTTAAATTTAATATATTTAACTTAATTTTTTATTACATTCTAAATAATGGAGAAGCTATGAAAATTCTTAACCCCAAAACAGAAGAGTTTGAACATCTTGATGCCCAATCACGAGAGATTATGAAAAAAACCATTCAGTTTTTTGAAAATAAAGGCAAAGAGAGGCTAAAAGAGGATTACAACGCTAAAATTTGGTATGCTGATTTTATTGATTTTGTGAAAAAAGAGAAGATATTTTATAAACTTCTCACTCCATCGCAATATGGAGAAGAGGGGTGCAGATGGGATAGTGCCAGAAACTGTAATTTTAACGAGATACTTGGCTTTTACGGGCTTCCTTACTGGTACACATGGCAGGTTACAATTTTAGGTCTTGGTCCAATCTGGATGGGTAACAATGAGTCCGTGAAAAAAAAGACCGCAAAACTTCTTGAACAGGGTGAAATATTTGCATTTGGACTTTCAGAAAAGGAGCATGGAGCTGATCTCTACTCAAGCCAGATGACGCTTACCCAGCTATCAGAGGGCAGCTATGTTGCAGATGGCGGAAAATACTATATTGGAAATGCAAATCAGGCTGGGCTTGTCTCTGTTTTTGCTAAAGATTCTGACACTGATGAGTATGTTTTTTTTACGGCTGATCCAAAACATGAGAACTATGATTTGGTTAAAAATGTTGTTAGTAGTCAATCTTATGTTGCTGAATTTGCCCTTAATGGTTACCCTGTAACTGATGCTGATATTCTATCACGCGGGGAGCACGCTTGGGATTGTGCCCTAAACACCATAAATGTTGGAAAGTATAATCTTGGGTGGGCGTCAATTGGGATATGTAGCCACGCTTTTTTTGAGGCTATTAACCACGCATCAAAACGAAATCTTTACGGTAAATTTGTAACAGATTTTCCCCATGTTCAATCGCTTATGACTGATGCTTTTGCCCGTCTTACTGCTATGAAGCTATTTGCTAAAAGAAATGCTGATTACATGCGAAGAGCCTCAAAAGATGATAGGCGTTATCTGCTCTACAACCCATTAACCAAAATGAAGGTTACAACTCAAGGCGAAGAGGTGATAAATCTGATGTGGGACGTTATTGCAGCTAAGGGTTTTGAGAAAGATACCTATTTTGAGATGGCTGCTATTGACATCAGGGCTTTGCCAAAACTTGAGGGGACAGTGCATGTGAATATGGCACTTATAGTTAAATTTATGGCAAACTACCTATTTGCTCCAGCAGAGCTGCCTGATATTCCCATAGTTAATGAGCCTGTAAATGATGATTTTCTCTTTAATCAAGGTGCAACAAAGGGGCTTGGAAAGACCCTTTTTCACGATTTTAACAGGGCGTACGAAAATTTTGATCTGCCAAACATCACTATTTTCAAGAGCCAGATCGCTATTTTTAAAGAGATGCTCATAAATGCCTCTCCAGAAAAGGAGCAAACCAAAGATATTGATTTTCTGCTTATTGTTGGTGAGCTTTTTGCAACCATAGCTTATGGGCAGCTAATTCTTGAAAATGCAGTATTAAGGGGTGTTGAAGATGATATTTTGGATCAAATTTTTGATTTTATGATAAGAGATTTTTCAAAGTATGCCCTTCAGCTCTACTCAAAAACCAGCAGTAACCAAAAGCAGATGGAGTATGCCCTTAAGATGATTAAAAAGCCTCAAGTTAATCAGGCAAGATTTAAACGGGTTTGGGAGAATCATGTGCTATCTTTAAAAGATACCTATGAGATGAACAAATAAAAAGTTGACAACCAATTAAAAGGTAAAGTATTTTAGCCTGCAATTTTTCTTAATGGTTAAAAAATCAAACTCCCTATTAAATCAACAAATTATAACCCGCTTGCAGGAGGCAAAATCATGGCACTTACCAAAAATGATATTACAGAGACAATTCAACACAATCTAAATATTTCCAAAACAACAGCATACAGCATTATGGAGGATTTTCTGAAGATTATCAAAGAGAGCCTTACAAATGGCGATGATGTTATGATAAGCGGATTTGGTAAGTTTTGTGTGAATGAAAAGAGGGCAAGAAAGGGCAGAAATCCTGCAACAAATAAGGAGATGCACCTTCCTGAAAGACGGGTTGTAACTTTTAAATGTTCTGGTAAGCTAAGAAATCTTATTAATAGTTAGCTTTAACAGCTAATTGCAGCAAGATAAGCCAAAAATAGCACTTTTGGCTTATCTTTATTCTTCCTTGTTATCTTATAATTGAAACATATCTTGTAAGATTATTCAACGGCAACATATAAGCCATCATCACGCTTTTGAATTTTTCCAACCTTTTTTAATCTATAAACAACATCAGCAATCTTTTTTGCATTAAATCCAGTGGTGTTTTTCAAATCTTCCACATTAATACCACCACTTTTTTTGATTAGATTAAAGATGTGGTCAGTAGCACTTCTCTTTTTTTTGCTGTTTGCTCTGTTTTTAGATGTTTTGCTACTTTTAGGCTTTGTTGAAGGCGAAAGCACTGTTTCTGCTTTTTGCTCTTTTTTAGGCGTTGAGATGGGAGGAGATTCAGATTTTATATCTGCATCTTTTTCATCTTCTGACTTTAGATTAAATTTTTCAACAAGTTGAACAAAGTTAGAGATATTTTCCGCAACTTTGTTCAATGTACTCTGGATAAGCTCTTGAGAATCTTTGTCAATCTCAAATTTAATTTCGATCTTCATTCTTAGATAATTCCTTATATTGTATTGATATTATTATGATATTAAACGCCAAATTGAGTTAGGTTATTATATCTGACGTTAATATAAAATTGCGTATTTTTGGTGTATATATTTACGTAATTATAAAGTCAACTATATACATCTTTTTATCTCTCTATCTCTCATACCAATAAGATACAAAAGCCCATCAAGCCCAACATTGTAGATGTTGCTGGCAGCTTTCTCCCGCACAAGAGGCTTGGCATTGTAGGCAACTCCAAGACCAGCTATGGTTATCATTGGCAGATCATTTGCTCCATCGCCAACTGCTATTGTCTGCTCAATTGATATGTTCTCTTTTTGAGCAATCTCTCTGAGTAGTTGAGCCTTTTTTTCACCATCAATAATCTCACCAGTAACTTCACCAGTAACGTAACCATTTTTAATCTCAAGAGTGTTTGCATAAAGATAGTCAAAGTTTAACTTCTCTTTGAGATATTCACCGACAAATGTAAATCCACCTGAGAGGATTCCCAATTTATAACCAAGCTCTTTAAGGGTTTTGGTTACAAGCTCAACCCCGTCTGAAAGCGGAAGGCTCTGGGCAAGATTTATAAGCTCTTCAGCTCGTAACCCTTTTAAAAGAGCCACTCTTTTACGAAAACTCTCCTTAAAATCGATCTCCCCCCTCATGGCAGATTCAGTGATTGCAGCAACTTTTTCTCCAACACCAGCTATCTTTGCAAGCTCATTGATAACCTCAGCTTGAATAAGGGTTGAATCCATATCAAAGACAACAAGTTTTCGATTTTTACTGTAGATATTGTCGATATAAAACGAAATGTCAACCCCAGTCTCTTGCGATATTTTCATAAAATCGCCACGCATAGATTTTAGACTGCAAGGTGTTCCACTTACTGCAAGCTGAATAGATGCTCTGGTAGGGGCTTTGCAGGTGTTATTGATGTTGTTTTTATCTAAAGAGATGCGACCTGTCAGGCGAGTTATTTTATCAATATTTAGGTTATTAGCAGCAATAACTGAAGTTACACGCGATATTTGAAGAGCTGTCAATTTTTTTCCAAGAAGAGTTATAATTCGCCGCTCCTGCCCCTGAGAGCCTACCCAATTTTCATAATGCTCTTTTTGGGCAGATTGAATATCAACATGTAAAGAGAGTTTGTAACCCTCAAAAAGAATATCTTTGAATATAGCTGGAAAATCTCCTTTAACTGGAATCTCAATAAGTATTCCAAGTAAAATATTTTCGTGGATTACAGATTGACCAATATCAAGAATATTTACGTTGTATTGTGCAAGAATGCTTGTAAAACGGCAGTTAATACCTTTTTGATCTTTTCCGCTGATAGTTATCAATACAATTTCGCTCATTTGCTTTTTTCTACCGCCCATTAATAAAGATAAAAATTTTTTAAGATATGCTTTCAAGAATACCAGCCAATATAGAGTAAATATCTTTTGAGGCATAGTTAGCAGCTTTTATTATATCTTCAACAGTAGCCTTGTGAGGCACATCTGGATTATTAATATTGGTTATAGTGGCAATACCAACAATTTTCATTCCAGCATGAACCCCTACAATTGCCTCCATTACTGTTGAAAAACCAACTGCATCTGCCCCAATTGTCTTTAAAAATCGCATCTCAGCAGGAGTCTCAAGAGAAGGACCGCAAAGCCCAGCATAGATTCCGTAATGGACAGCTACTCCAGCTTTTTTTGCAGCAGCAATGGCGATATTTGCAAGATTTTTATCGTAAACTTCACTCATATCAGGAAACCTAACTCCCCAGCTATCTACGTTTGCCCCTACAAGTGGGTTGTTAGCCGTAAGATTTATGTGATCTCTTATAACCATCACATCGCCAGTTGCAAAGCCAAGATTAAGACCACCAGATGCGTTGCTGATAATCAGATACTTTACCCCAAGCTCTTGCATAACCCTAATAGGAAATGTAACTTGAAGGGGAGAGTAGCCCTCGTAAAGGTGAAACCGCCCTTGCATCACAACTATTTTTTTATTGCACATTGTGCCAAATATAAGTTCCCCTTTATGGCTCTCTACAGTTGAAACTGGAAAATTTGGAATATCTTGATACCTAAATTTAGTATCAATATCCATTGATGCTGTGCTCTCTCCAAGCCCTGTTCCAGTTAAAAATGCAATTTGGTAAGGCTCAGGGTTAATCCTATTTTTGATAAAATTTACACTCTCAATAACACTATCTTTATATCTTTGCATATCAACTCCTATTGTTTAAAACCTCTACAACCTCCATTGCAATCTGTAGCTCCTCATTTGTAGGGACAATCCATATCTCTACAGCACTCTTATCTGAATGGATAGCCCTTGCTCCTGTTGCATCTTTTATCTCTTTATCTTGCAGGTTTAATGAGGCTATATTTTTTATAAGATCAATCTCAATACCAAGCCCAGTAAGATCAGAGCAGATCATCTCTCGTATTACACTATCATTTTCGCCAATTCCAGCAGTAAAAACAATAGCATCAACATAACCAAGAGCTGCAAAATATGCCCCAATATACTTTTTTACCTGATAGGCAAACATTTGAAGTCCAACTTGTGCCCGCTCATCACCCGACTTTGCCTTAGCATGAATATCTCTCATATCATTCATGCCACAAATTCCCTTTAATCCACTCTGTTTGTTAAATATAGTGCTGATCTCTTGATTACTTAGATTTGCATACTCTACAAGATAATTTTGGATTGCAGGATCAATGTCTCCAACTCTTGTTCCCATCATAACACCAGCAAGAGGGGTCATTCCCATTGATGTATCAATGCACTTACCATCTTTTATAGCACAAATTGAGCAGCCATTGCCAAGATGGAGGGTAATTAGATTAAGCCCCTTTTTTTGACCTTTGTTTTGATCTGTTTTCTGCTCTTTAGCCACTCTATTTTGATTGATTAGCTTTGTAGCAGCGTTTGAGACAAATTTATGTGATGTGCCGTGAAATCCATAGCGTCTAACCCTAAACTTTTCATAAAACTCATAGGGCAGGGCATACATAAAAGCCTTTTGCGGAATGCTCTGGTGAAATTCAGTGTCAAAAACCGCAACATTTGGAGTTGATGGAAATAAAGATTCAGCAACCTCAATTCCAGTAAGATTTGGCGGATTGTGCAAAGGTGCAAGTGGATAGTTATGGCAGATAGCCTCCTTTACAGCCTCATTAATAAGAGTTGATGATTTAAACATCTCCCCGCCCTGCACAACTCTATGACCAATAGCATCAATCTCGTTAGTGTTTTTTATAACTCCAGAGCCAGATTCATTATCAGTTAGCATACTTACAGCAAGACGCATAGCAATAGCATGGTCTTTGATCTCTTGCTCTTTTACAAATTTAATCTCTTGACCATCTTTTATATTGTGCTTTTTATGTGTAAGTCTGCCGCGAGCCTCCTCTCCAATGCGTTCTACTACGCCAGATGCCATTACTTTATAATCTTGGTTACTTATATCTTTGAGCTTAACCAAACCAGATGGGATTTGCATATTTAAAAGTTGATATTTTAACGATGAGCTACCAGCATTAATAATTAAAACTACCATTGGTTGTCCTCATAAAATATTTAAGGGGCAAACCGTGTATGGTCTCCCCCTTTTTTTGATTAATTGATCTATTTTAAGCCAACATTCATATATTTTATAAATCTTTTTTTGCTGGGATATAGGTGCAAAGAGGCTCGTAAGCCATATAGTCTCCAGTTGCCTCATAAGCTCTTGCCCTGCAACCCCCGCAAACTTTGCGATATTCACAAATTCCACATTTGCCATCAAGAGCGTCAAAATCTCTAAGTTTATTAAATACCTCTGAATTTTCCCAAACATCTTTAAATGTGGATTTAGTAATGTCGCCACATTTTACATCTAAAAATCCGCAAGTTTGAACCTCTCCAATGTGCGATATAAAGCAAAACCCAGTGCCAGCAAGGCAGCCACGAGTTACAGCATCAAGTCCATGACTCTCAAAGGTAACTTGTTTGCCCTCTTGTTTTGCACGCTGCCTTAATATTCTATAGTAGTGGGGGGCACAGGTAGCTTTAAGTTGAAGCGAAGTTTTATCTCTTTGATCGTAAAACCAGTTTAATGTGCTCTCATATTGAGCAGCATCAATAGCCTGATCAACAATGTATTTGCCTCTGCCAGTAGGGACAAGCAAAAATATGTGGTGTGCAACTGCCCCAAGAGACTCAGCAAGAGATAAGATTTTTGGGATTTCATCTAAATTTGTTTTTGTGATTGTGGTATTTATCTGAAACTCAAGCCCCGCATCTTTAGCAAAACCAATTCCTCGTAGAGCACCATCAAAAGCACCATTAACCCCTCTAAATTTATCGTGGGTCTCTTTAGTTGAGCCATCTAAGCTTACGCTAATTCTTTTTATTCCAGATAGTTTCATCTTTTGGGCAATCTCTTTGGTAATCATAGTGCCATTTGGAGCCATCACCATTCTAAGCCCAATTTTTGTTCCGTATTCCGCAATCTCAAAAATATCATCTCTTAAAAGAGGCTCTCCGCCTGTTAATATAACTATTGGCTCTCCAACCTCTCTTATCTGATCCATAAGAGCCATTGCCTGAGATGTTGTAAGCTCATTTGGGTAGATGTGATCCTGTGCAGCAGCTCGGCAGTGTACACATGATAGATTGCAGCGTCTTGTCGTCTCCCACGCAACTAACCTTATGGTTGGTCTTTTTTTTGAATCACTATCATGTTTAGATGATCCATGATGTGAAGATAATTTAGATGGGTGAGATTTGTGGCTGTGCGGGTGCATTATCTATTCAACTCCTTTGCAGCTTCAACAGCAAAATAGGTCAAGATAATATCAGCCCCTGCACGTTTAATTGAGAGCAAGGTCTCCATCATAACCTTTTTACCATCAATCCAGCCATTAAGTTCAGCAGCCTTTATCATGGCGTATTCGCCGCTTACGCTGTATGCAGCTATTGGAAGATCAATTTCATCTTTTAGGCGATGAATTATGTCAAGGTATGATAAAGCTGGCTTTACCATTATTATATCAGCACCCTCTTCAATATCCATTGTCGCCTCTCTTATTGCTTCAAGTGAGTTTGCAGGATCCATCTGATAAGAGCGTCTATCGCCAAATTGTGGGGCAGAATCAGCAGCTTGCCTAAATGGACCATAAAAGGCAGAGGCATATTTAACAGCATAAGACATGATTGGAGTGCCAGAAAATCCCTCTTCATCAAGAGTTTCGCGTATCTCTCCAACTCGTCCGTCCATCATATCAGAGGGTGCAACCATATCAGCACCAGCTTTTGCATGAGATAGGGCAGTCTTGGCAAGAAGATCAAGTGAGGCATCATTATCTATTTTGCCCTTTTGAACCATGCCACAATGACCATGATCAGTGTATTGGCAGAGGCAGACATCAGTAATAATAGCCATTTCAGGCACAGCATTTTTAACCGATTTTATAGCCTTTTGGACAATTCCATCAGATGCGTAAGCCCTTGTGGCAAGCTCATCTTTTTTATCAGGAAGCCCAAATAGCATAACTGCTGGAATACCAACCTCTTTTGCCTCTTTTACAGCTTTAACAAGATTGTCGCACGTTAGTTGAAATTGACCAGGCATTGATGGAATTGGATTTTTAACCCCTTTGCCCTCAATTGCAAATAGAGGTAGTATAAAATCATTAACAGTAAGGGTGGTCTCACGAATCATTCTTCTAAATGGCTCTTTTTCCCTTAATCGTCTGGCTCTGAAATCTGGAAATAGCATGGTTTTAAATCTCCTTTTTAATCTCATCGTCTGTCAGGTAACAAGCTGGATCATGATCCCATGGATCACCTTTTATTGATTCTGCCCTTGCCCTAAAATTTCCGCCGCACACATCAAGCCAGCGACAATCAGCACATCTTCCCTTTACATTGCTCTTTTTATCTTTTAGCTTCATCAAAAATTGGTTTGTGGCATCTGTCCATATTGCTGAAAAAGGTCTCTCTTTAACATTGCCAAGTACCTTTTCTCTCCAGAACTGATCAGGGTGAACATCTCCATTCCAACTTATGCACCCAAAGCCTCTGCCAGAGTTGTTGCCCTCATTCATCTTAAGAAGCTCTAAAACCTCTGCTGCTCTTTTGGGATTTTCGTCAAGAAGTTTTAAATAGATATATGGACCGTCAGCATGGTTATCAACTGTTAAAATCTCTTTTGGAAGGTTACGATTATGCAAATCTCTTGTTCTTGCCATGATAAGATCAAGAGCCTCACGGGTCTCTTTGTGTGATAAATCCTCATTTGCAATGGCTGAACCTCTTCCTGAATAGACAAGGTGGTAAAAACAGGCTCTTGGAATATCTTTATCCTCTAAAAGATCAAATATACCAGAAATTTCATGCGAGTTTCTTTTATTGATTGTAAATCTCAACCCAACCTTGATTCCAGCCTCTTGGCAATTTTTAATACCTTCAAGAGCCTTTTTAAATGAGCCTTTTACACCCCGAAATTTATCGTGAGTCTCTTCAAGTCCATCTAAACTTATCCCAACATAAGATAGCCCAATCTCTTTTAAAATTTTTGCCTTCTCTTTTGTGATTAAAGTGCCGTTTGTCGATATAACAGCCCTCATTCCCTTTTTAACAGCATACTCAGCATATTCAGCAAGTCGCGGGTGAACAAGAGGCTCTCCACCTGAAAAGAGAAGAACAGGAGCACCAAATTGAGCAAGATCATCAATCATGGCAAGGCTCTCTTCATGGGTTAGCTCATTGTCATAAGATATATCTTCAGATTGGGCGTAACAGTGAACACAGCGTAAATTACAGCGTCTTGTCATGTTCCAGACCACAACTGGCTTTTTGTCCAAAGAAAATTGTAAAAGGTGAGAAGGTAGCTTGCCAGAGTGGCGATGGTAACGCAAAGTGTCAGATGGCTCAACAGTGTTGCAATATAGTTTTGAAATTCCAATCATTATGCTATCTCTTTTTTGATAAGGTCATTTAAAAATTTTTCTGGCTCTAAAAGTGCCTTTCTTGACAAGAAAAATCTGTTTTTACCAGATTTATCACGAAGCAGATTTAGACCATTATAAAAGTCATTATATATTTTTGCCATAATTTCTCTTGAAGTTATCTGGTTGTGAATAAGCTCTTCAATAAGAAAATCAACGGCATCTTCTTCAAATACAATATTTAAATCATAGCTCTTATAAAACTCGATCTCCATCTTTTTTATAGATTCATAGTAAGATTTGATCTGTCCAATAGCATTGCCAAGCTCTGTAATGTGAGTGCAAAAATACTCTGCAACAAGTGAACATCGATATTGTGAAAGTGTCAATCCATGTCGTATAGATAGATTTTTCCAATGTTTTGAGATGTAATCTGTAATGTAGAGTTTCTCTTTATCTTTTGCTGCTTGATGAGCTTCTTCCCAATCTAAACTATCTGAATTTTTATAGCTATTTAGCATTGTCTCAAGATATATTTCTGGTCTCTCAACAAGCTCTAAGGTTACGGTCAAGTTTTTTATGTTAGATGATGGAAGTTGCTCCTCAAAGTAGATTAATGTATCTTCAAGAGCACTTACAAGTCCTCTTGCCCCAGTGTTTTCGTCAAATGCCTTAGTTGCAAGCATCTTTAGAGCATCATCTGTAAAGATTAGATCAATCCCATAAGATTTAAAATCAAGACGCTTGCCAAGAACTACAGGGTTGTTAGGCATTCTAAGGATTGAGTAAAGATCATCTTCTGATAGCCTCTCAAGCACACACCTGACTGGAAGCCTGCCGATAAACTCAGACTCAAACCCAAACTCAACCAAATCCTCTGCTTTAAGATGCTTTAAAATATCTGACTCATCTTTTGAAGTTGTGAGCGTTGAGCCAAATCCAATTGACTGCTTTGAGACCCGCTTTGATACAATCTGAGCAAGATCGCCAAAAGCTCCACTAACAATAAAGAGAATATTTGCTGTATTTATGCGTCTTTTAGTCCTTTTACCAGTTTTATGGTAGTTGTCTATCTCCTGCATCATTGATATTGGATCATGTGGCACTTTTAGATCAATGTCAGTCTCCTCCATTGGTTTTAAAAGAGCACGTTGGACACCAGTTCGAGAGACATCAGCACCTCTGAAATTTTGGCTTGCTGCAATTTTGTCAATCTCATCAATATAGACAATTCCATACTGAGCAAGCTCAATATCGTCATTTGCCTCTTTTACAAGGTCCCTGATAATATCTTCAACATCACCGCCAACGTAGCCAGTTTCAGAAAATTTAGTAGCATCAGCCTTAACAAACGGCACACCAATCTTTTTTGCAATAAGTTTTATAATGTAGGTCTTTCCAACGCCAGTTGGTCCAAGCATTAAAATATTTGATTTAATGCTACCAGTAATGGCAGGATATTTTACTCTATTGCCACTTATGCTCTCATCACTGTCGTTACCATTTGTAAATTGAGATGTTGCCTCAAGATGTTTTATGCGGTTAAAATGGGTGCATATTTTTGTGGATAGTATAGATTTGGCTCTATTTTGTCTGACAATATACTGATCAAGATAAGAGATAAGCTCTACTGGTTTGATGTCAAAATTGATGAACCGCTTGTGGTCATCTAACGAGTCTTTACCTATGATCGGGGATTGCTTAGGCTGTATTGATGGAGAGATTATCTTAACATTACCGCCAAATTTTTTATTAAGAAACTCGCTAAGTTCTTTTTCTATTCTTTGTGGGTCAGGTAGGTTTTGATTGTTTTCATTCATGGTTATCAAAATATAAGCACATTAAAAAGGTGATATTTTAAGAGTTATCTCTTAGGCTTTATCTTTTTTTCAAACAGAAGACACTCTTTACCAGTGGCATTAAAAACAGTAGTTGATGGCATAATTTTTCCCTTAAACCCCATTGCCTTGCAGCCATAAGGGTTGGTAGTATCCCAAGTAACATAATAATAAACACACTCACGGCAGTTTATATTTATACGCTTTGTGTTTGTCATGGCATTATTTATATCAAATATAATAGGTCATAGACAATGCTTTTAAAAGCCCCATAACAAAAAAAAGCCACAAACATTAGATGTAAGTGGCTCTTTTAAATATTTGGTGCCGAAGAGGAGACTTGAACTCCTACGGGTCGCCCCACACGCCCCTCAAGCGTGCGTGTCTACCAATTCCACCACTTCGGCTTAACTAACTTATTTTGTTACTGATTTGTTTTTTTATCTTGTTCTGATGACTCTTGTTTTTCTGAGTTAGCTGTTGTTGTATTTTCATCTGAAGGTTTAACATCATCTTTTGCACTCTCATTAACAGTAGAGCTTGATGTTGCAGGCATAATAGTCTGACTTGATTTATGCCCAGATGTGTATGCCATTGTTAGAGATGTCAACATAAAGACAATAGCAACTACAGTTGTAATCTTACTTAATGCAGTTGCAGGACCCGCCCCACCAAAAAGAGATTGCCCACCAGATGCAGAGCCAAATGATGCCCCCATATCCGCCCCTTTTCCTGTTTGAAGTAGAACAATCAGAATAAGAAGAATACAGGATATAATGTGTATAAAGAGGATAAAGGTTGTCATATATATTTGCTTTTATAGTATAAGGTATATTATTTGTTGTATTTTATAATTTTTATAAAACTTTCTGGATCAAGACTTGCTCCGCCAACCAATGCACCATTAATATTGTGATGGCTCATCAATTCTGAGATATTATCAGGTTTTACAGAGCCTCCATAAAGAATCCGTATCCCCTCTGATAGCTTATTATCGAACATTTTTGCTATCTTTGCTCTGATATATCTATGAACTGACTCTGCTTCATTAGGAGAGGCTGTATTTCCTGTACCAATTGCCCATACAGGCTCATAAGCGATAACAAGAGTTCCAAGTTCATTAGAACGCAAGCCTTTTAACCCATTTTCAATTTGTTTGTCAAGCACATAAAATGTTTTCTCTTCCTTTTTTTCGCTCTCAGTCTCACCAATGCACATTACAGGGATAAGGTTCGACTCTAAAGCCGCACCAATTTTTTTTCGCACATCATCGTCAGTTTCACCAAAATATTGCCTTCTCTCTGAATGACCTACAATAACATAGCTTACACCAGCACTTTTGAGCATATTAGCAGAAATCTCTCCTGTATAAGCCCCCTCGCTTTTGTAAAAAAGATTTTGTGCTCCAACCCGAACTCTACTATTTATACTTAAAAGAGCTTCACTAACAGCTTCAATCGCTGTAAAAGGCGGTGCTACCATTATATCTATATCAGTAATATCTTTAGCAAGCTCTGCAATACGTTTTGCTGTTTTCACTGCTTCTGAACAGGTTTTAAACATTTTCCAGTTACCAGCAATCAGTGGAGATATTGTCATAATTAACCCCTCTTTTATTCTCTTTTTTCACCTCTTAAGATTCCACTTGCAAGCGATATGCTCTTTTTGCCGTGTGCAACAATCTGCTCAACAGCTTTTGACATATCCATCTTATGCCTTATACCTATTGCTTTTAATAGGGTAGGTAGGTTCACACCAGAGATAACCTCAACTGACCCCTCTTCAAGAAATGAGTAACTTAAATTAGATGGAGTGCCACCAAACATATCTGTAAATACAATTACCCCTTTATCTGATTTAATTTTGTTGATAGCCTTTTTTATCTTGTTACGCAAAACTTCAGGATTCTCTTTAATGTCTATTGAGACTGCAATAATATTTTCTATCTTCTCATTAACAATAAATTCCACAGCTTCAATAAGTGCCTCTCCAAGATTTGCGTGAGTTACAATCAAAATACCAGTCATGATTTGTTGTTAAATCCTTGTCATAATTTATATCTTAAGCTGTATGTTATGACTCTTTTAAGTCTCTATCAATATCTCTATGAGATATTCCAGCTTTAATACCTATGTTGTTGAAATGTTCAAATATCTTTCTTGCAATAACAACGCTTCTGTGCCGTCCCCCTGTACAGCCAACAGCAATAGTCAGATAGGCTTTACCCTCTTTTTGATAGAGTGGAAGTAGATAATCAAGAAGATTGAGGTATTTATCAAGGAAAAGGGTTGTCTCTTTTAATGAAAGGACAAAATTTTTAACATCATCTGACTCTCCATCGTGATCTTTTAGTGAAGGGACAAAAAAGGGGTTGGCAAGAAATCTCATATCAACCACAAGATCAGCATCAAGAGGGATTCCATACTTAAATCCAAATGAGACTATATTGGTCTTCATTGAGATATACTTGTTATCTTTACCAGATATAATAAAGACTATCTCTGCTTTAAGGCGATGCGGGCTGTATGTAGTTGTATCAATCAATATTTGAGCACTATTTTTTATAGATAGCATCTCCTTTTTTTCAGACCTTATGCTCTTAGTTAGGCTCGCCTCATGGGAGATTGGGTGGTGCCGCCTTGTCTGGCTAAATCTTTTAATTAAAGTATTCTCATCAGCATCAAGAAATATGGTTATAGGATTAAATCCTCGCCCCCTTAAATGCTCAATAGTAACAGCATGTTGAGTCAAAAACTCTTTCTCTCTCATATCCATAACAAAGGCAAACCCCTTGATTTTAGGATCATTTTTAAGCGGAAGATCGAGAAATTTGGGCAAAAGAGCCATAGGCATATTATCAACACAGTAAAAGCCAGAATCTTCAAAAGCTGCCATTGCTGTTGTTTTACCTGACCCTGAAATACCTGTAATTATAAATATCTTCTGATGTTTCATCTCTTTTTTTATTTGCCTGCTTTGTCTTCTGCTAAAAATCCTCATCTACGGCATGAATAATCTTCTCTATCTCCTCAGCAGATTCAGCTTTTAGTAGATTTTCTTTAAAGTGGCTCTGTTTTAGTAGCCTTGAGATTTGGGCAAGAACACTAAGATGAACAGATTTAGAGTCAGTTGGTATTATAAGAAGAAAAAAGATATGGACAGGTCTATTATCTAAGGAGTCAAACTCAACACCTTCTCGACTCAACCCAAAGCCTATAACAATAGATTTAAGATTGCTAATCTTACCGTGCGGTATTGCAATTCCACCTCCAATACCAGTGCTGCCAAGCTGTTCACGCTCAAGAAGAACCTTTACAATATCTTTTGTCTCTGCACCAGTTATCTTTGATATAGGTGCAGCAAGCTCTTCAAGAACCCCTTTTTTATCTTTTGAGCTTAAATCCGCAATTATTGAATCTTTATCAAGAATATCTGAAATTTTCATTAAATTATTAACCTTGATATCTTTTATATTGCCTTAAAACTTAGATATTTAAGGAGTAACGGCTGGTTTAAAATATTAGCCATTACCCCTTAAAGAAATTATCACTGAGGCTGAATCAGCCCTAAATTACCATCACCGCGTCTATAAAGAACATTGAGTCTCTCTGTTCTTGAATTGTTAAAGACAAAAAAGTTCTTGTCTCCTGAATTAAGTTCAGCAACTGCATCATCAATATCCATTGGTTTGTAGTCAATACTCTCCATAACTATGTTATAAGACTTTTTTTTTTCAACTTCAGATTCAACCTCATCTAAGTCAATTTCGTCCTTGATTGTCTCTTTACTACCAGACATGTGATTTTTCTGACGCTCTTTATTTTTTTTGATCTGTGTTTTTACTTTATCCATTAATGTATCTATAGAGGAGTACATATTTTCAGACTCCTCTTTTGCATTAATTGTAAATCTATCACAGATAAGGGTTATTTCAGCAATGTGTCTTATCTTTTCAACTGACAACACAACATTCGCTTCGGCAGGAGCATCCAACATCTTGTCAAATCGGTCTAATTTTTTTTGGACATAGGATTTGAGAGCATCGGAAGAATCGATCTTTTTAAAAGTTACTGATATTTGCATAAAAACCCCCTTCTTAGATTTGTTTACGTTTAACTGATGGCAGAATATGTAGCATCTCCCTATACTTTGCAACTGTTCTACGGGCGATCTTAATATTTGACTCTGAGAGCAGATTTTTTATCTCCTCATCGCTCAATGGATCTGCTGGATCTTCTTGATCAATAAGGGATTTTATCTTCTCCTTAACACTTTCAGATGCCATTGAATCACCATTAATACGTTTTATGGAGCTATTGAAAAAATATTTTAGCTCAAAAAGCCCCTGAGGTGTATAAGCATACTTATTGGTTGTAACCCTACTGATTGTGGATTCGTGCATATTTATATCTTCAGCCACATCTTTTAGGATCATAGGTTTTAGATATGCCACACCTTTTTCAAAAAATTCTCTTTGGAATTTAATGATACTCTCCATAACAGCGTAGATTGTCTTCTGACGCTGATGAATACTTTTAATTAGCCACGATGCTGACTGCATCTTATCGTTTAGATAGTTTTTAGTCTCTTTAGATATAGGTTTTCCGTTAGCTATTGCATCTCTATAAAGGCTATTAATTTTCAGTTTAGGAAGCCCGTCATCATTCATAACAATTTTGAAATCATCACCATCTTTATAGACATTAATATCTGGAATGATGTAATGAGGCTCTTCTGTTACAAATTGTCTGCCGGGTTTTGGCTCTAAATATTTTATGACATTTACCGCTGCAATAACCCTCTCTAATGTTATTTCAAGAGCATTGGCAATCTTTTTGTAATTTTTATTCTCAAGATTTTTTATATGGGATAAGATTATCTCTTCAAGGATAGGATCATTTATGCCAAGCACTTTTAGCTGTATAATTAGGGTCTCTTGAAGGTCTCTTGCACAGACACCTGGAGGATCAAAGCTTTGCATAATTTTAAGAGTCTTCTCAATAGCCTCATAAGAGTAGCCAGTAAGTTTGGCAATCTCTTCAACAGATGAACGAAGATAGCCATCAATATCAAGATTTCCAATAATCAGACGACCAATCTCCTCCTCCTCTTTTGTTGGACCATACATCAAAAGCTGCCACTCAAGATGCTCCTCAAGAGTCTCCTTTGATGCGGTAAATGCCTCATAATTTGGAGCATCTTGGGAATCTTTTTCAGTATAAATTTTCCCCGTAGAGCTATATTCATGGATATAGTTTTCCCAATCAATATCAGTATTAACCTTCTCCTCAATTGTAACCTCTTTTATGTTATTTTCACTGATAAGATTTTCATGGCTCTCTTCAAGCTGCTGCTCCATCTCTATTTGGGTATCAGTAAGAACCTCCTCTAATGCTGGATTCTCCTCAATCTCCTGCTGAATAACCCCAGCAAGCTCAAGCCTTGATAGCTGCAAGAGCTTAATCGCCTGCTGCAACTGTGGGGTCATAACTAATTGTTGGGTTAATGTCAGATTTTGTTGTAATCCAAGTGTCATGTTAATCCAAAATGCAGTTGTAAAAAGTGGTTATAATTTCAAATTATTAGCTTAAATCATAGTTTAAAGTCATTGCCTAAATATATCTGACGTGCCAATTTACTTGATGTAATCTCTTCTGGCGTGCCTGACTCAACAACCTTTCCTTGACTCATAATGTATGCTGTATCACAAACTCCAAGTGTCTCTCTGACATTGTGATCAGAGATAAGAATACCAATACCCTTTGAAGTCAACTGCTTGATTATGTTTTGAATATCAGCAACAGCCAAAGGATCAATCCCAGCAAAAGGCTCATCTAAAAGTATGAACATAGGATCAGTTGCTAAAACTCTTGCAATCTCAAGCCTTCGCCTCTCTCCGCCTGAAAGAGTCGTTGCCTTTTGATCCGCAAGTCGTAGAATACCAAGTTCGCTCATCAGTGCATCTGCCTTTAAATTTACATCGCTTGATCTTATATAAATTTTATCAGGCAGAACCTCTAAAATAGCTGTAATGTTCTGTCTGACCGTAAGTTTCTTAAAAATTGATGGCTCTTGTGGAAGATAGCCAATCCCTTTTCTTGCTCTAATATACATTGGATAGTCTGTTATTGACTCTTGGTCAAGCAAAACATCGCCTTTATCTGGTTTTACCATTCCAACTGCCATATAAAATGAGGTTGTTTTACCAGCACCATTTGGACCAAGAAGCCCAGTTACTCGGCTCTGGTGAACCGCTATGTCAACTCCATCAACTACCCTTTTGCCGCCATATATTTTAACCAAATTTTTTAATATGAGAGTTGACACTTAAATTTGATAATCCTTAAAATTTATCTTTTACGGCAGATCGGCAGATTTAGATTTATTCTGCTTAAAATCATCTTGTGAGTTAAAAAGAGCCTCTACACGCCGCTCTTTTCCACCCTCAACCATAACTTTGCCAGACTCTTGAAACAGGGTTATCACCTTTCCTGTTATGTAGCTATCTCCAGTCGTAACGCGAGGAGAATCTCCAGTTAAAACAATCTTCTGATCAGTTGAAGTGTAAACAGCTTTATCAGCATACGCTGTTTTATTACCAGATGAGAATCGAACATTGCCTGATGCTGTAAGCGATTTAATCTCTTGATTGCTGTTTGTTGGAATTGCTTTTTTTTCGCTTTCTGTAAAAAGATGAACCAATATGCTATCTGCCTTAATTACAGATTCGTCTTGAGTGGCAACAACATTGCCTGAAAAGGTTATCATTGATGGCTCTTTTTCAACCATCATGCTATCTGATGTTATATGAAGTTTTGCAGCTTCTTGAGGGGTTGACACTCTATTTGGCTTGCCATTGTCAGATGCAAATATTGGACATGTTACATTTAGTGTAATGGATAGAATGATTACAAATAGTATAAAAATATTTTTATAAAACAGCGTCAGCATATTATTGAGTGAGTTGCTTAGAAAAAAGGGGAGATTCAGATAAAATAGCATAAACATTACCTTTGAGTTCGAGTCTATTGTTATTAAGGTCGAATTTCATTGAGTCAGATTTAAGTAGAGAACCATTGTTAGTAACTGTTACATGCTCATTAGAGTATATTATATGGATTTTTTTATTATAATGCAACTGATCAGTTGTTAGAATAGAGTCTGCATATTTAACTACAACATTATCAGATAAATCTATGTCGTTACTGTTTGTGTTTAGATAACCCTCTTTTGCCGTAACATAGATATTTAATCCATCTTTAAGAAAAAATATTAACGAAATATCAGTAATAAGAGCCTTAGATTGGTTTTTTAATAGCTTTGCTGAGGTTGCCTCAAGTCTCCACTCTTTTACCCCATTTTTTGTTGATGTATGCTGTATCTGATTTAGTGCTAAAGCTGCATTTAAGTCAATCTTAACATCTTTATAGAGTTGATTGGGCACTTTTTCTTCAACTGATGTCGGTTTATTTAAAAAGTAGAGCCATGTCAAGCCTACAATCATAACAACAGGCAGTATAAACAGCAGACCTCTAATAGTTACAAGTTTTGGTTTAGCCAATAAAATCGTGGATTTTAGCCCTTTTAATGCCAATTATGTAAAATAGCCTCCCATAAGCCTTTTGCCTTTAAAATCATTTCGCAGATTTCTCTTACAGCACCATCGCCGCCTCTATTTTTAGTGGTATAATCAGCTATTTTAATAACTTCAGGCGATGCGTTAGCAACAGCAAACGAAAATCCGCACACTCTCATTACTGGTATGTCAGCAAGATCATCACCTGCAAAGGCAACATTTGAATAGTTGATCCGTTTATTTATAAAAGAGTGGTCATCAAATATCTTTTTTAAAGCTACTTTTTTGTCTTTTATTTTATCAAATATTAGATCAATTCCAAGATTTTTGCATCTTGCATTTAGTGCCCCATTGGCTGCTCTACCTGTAATTATACCAACTTTAATACCTGAATCCATTAAAAGTCTAAGCCCAAATCCATCTTTTGAGCAAAAACTTTTGATCTCTTCTCCTGAGTCTGTGTAGTTTATCTTGCCGTCAGTTAGTACCCCATCAACATCAAGCAAAAGAAGCTCAATTTTAGAAAGAGACTTTTGTAGCGATTCAGTATCTTTTATTGTGTTTCCAAATTCGGCAGATTGGTTAGATTGTCGTTGATTGTGATTTTGCTTCAAAGTGCCCCTCTTATTTTAATAAGTGTTTCAAGCAAAGATGAGATACTATCAAGAGGAATTGAGTTTGGTCCATCACAAAGAGCTTTTGCAGGGTCTGGGTGGGTCTCAATAAAGATGCCATCAGCCCCTACTGCAACAGCAGCCTTTGCCAAATAGGGTGCAAATCTGCTCTCCCCAGATGATGATGTGCCGCCCCCCCCCGGAAGTTGAACGCTATGAGTTGCATCAAAAATAACTTTTACCCCCATCTCTTTTATAATTTGAATAGAGCGAAAATCTACAACAAGGTTATTGTAGCCAAAAGTTGTGCCTCGCTCTGTAATGGTTATCTCTTTGGAGCCGCAAGCTCTTGCCTTTTCAATAATGTTTGAGCACTCAAATGGTGATAAAAATTGCCCTTTTTTTATATTTAGAGGCTTGCCTGTTTTAGCTGCTGCACATATAAGGTCAGTCTGTCGGCACAAAAAGGCTGGAATCTGTATAATATCAAGGACATCTGCTGCCTTAGCCGCCTGCTCAGGAAAATGTATATCAGATATAATTTTTATATCTAAACCTTTTTTTATATTTTGCAGTATCTCCAACCCTTTTTTAAATCCTGGTCCTCGAAAAGAGCTAATTGAGGTACGATTTGCCTTGTCAAAAGATGCTTTAAAAATAAAGGGGATTTTTAAAGCAGTGGTTATCTGCTTTAATTTTAATGCTATCTCAAAGGTTGTCTCAAAGTTTTCAATAACACACGGTCCAGAGATTAAAAATAGTGGATACATCAAAGGCTACTCCATCAATCTTATTTATTTATTATTTTTTTTCAGATGCTTTTAAAATACAATTAACTTTGAAATTATTAAAAGTCAAGAATGAGAGTTTTTAAGTAAAAATATAGATTAACTTAATCTCTGCTTGAAATTATAAGATAAAGTGTAGTAAAGCACCTTTAATATTTTTTGCAATGAACCTCATAATTTATGGTAATTTGTATTGATGAAGATAGATAAAAATAAATTTAATAAATTGTTAAAATATACATTAGTTGTTTTGCCTTTTTGTGCAATCTTATTACTGCCCAGAACTACAGGAGAATCTCATAAAATCTCCCTAATTGCTATGCAGTATGACGAACTTGTGGAGAAGTATGAGGTGGTCAAACAGGCTGAACAATCTGATTTAAAAAAGATTTTCATTAAAATTATTAACACTCGCCTTAAATGCTACTCAGAGACCTCGGATTACTCTTTAAGACTTTCAGAGTGTCGCAAAAATTATCAATATGCTATATTGAGAGCTGCAAGAGAAAACTTGAAATCCTCCCCAAGTCTTGGAGATTTCATGCTTTGCACACAAGATTGTCCGCTGGCTTACTCATTTTGTAATGGTGAAGAGCTTTCAGAGGGTGAATCTAAAGATTGTCGAGAGGTAGAGACACTCTGTATTGAGCTTTGTCTTGATGCATTTTGGAGGGGCAACAGCCTTAGTAATTAAAATTGAGTTGGCAACCTGCAAAAATAGCTAAACACTCTTTCTTAGGATAAGATTATGAGCCTTTGGGAAAAAATTAAACAAAATTCAGTAGTGGTAACAATAACATCTCTTATTATTCTATTTCTTATTGTCTATCTTGCAGACCTTATTTTTATAACAGTCTATCCTGGACATGCTGGAGTCCTATTTAGGCGAATATTTAACCCTGGAACTGTAATTAATAAGGTTTATGATGAGGGGCTTAACATTATTGCTCCCTGGAATAAGATGTATGTTTATGATGTGCGTATTAAGGAGAAAAAACAGAGCGTTAATGTATTGAGCCAAAATGGGTTGACAATTCAGGTTATGGTCTCAATTAGGTATCATATAGCAAGAGAAAAGACCCCAATACTGCACAAAAGGGTTGGTCCGGAGTATGAGGCAAAGATTATAATTCCATCTATAATATCATCTGTAAGAGAGGTTGTTGGCGAATATCGCCCAGAGGAGATTTACACAACAGCAAGACATCTAATTCAAGATAAACTTCTTATTGAGGTTGTTGAGGAGACAGGTAGAATTCCAATAGTTTATGATGATATTATTGTTGAAAATATTGCACTTCCAGATCTTATTAACAGTGCAATAGAGATGAAGTTAAAGCAGCAGCAGGAGTATTTAGAGTATGAATTTAGGCTCAAAAAGGCTGAAAAAGAGATTGAGCGAAAAGAGAAAGAGGCAATAGGTATTAGCCAATTTCAAAAAATTGTTACAGAGAGCCTGTCACCTGATCTATTAAAGTGGAAGGGGATCATGGCTACCCTTGAGCTTGCAAGATCATCTAACACAAAGGTTATTATTGTTGGGGGCGGTGAAAATGGGCTTCCAATTATTTTTAATGCTGATACTGCAACATCAACTGCTTCAGATACCTTATCTATTGAGCCTAACCAAAAGGCTCTTGCTCTGCAAAGTTCATCTCAGCCACTTTATGATCAGCAAGAGCTATACTTTGGCTCTGACTCTGAAAGCTCAGATTTAAACTATACAGCTAAAGTAGTGGAGCAAAATACAAACTTAGATGCAAAAAAGATGGCTAATTCACCAGAAGATAGTAGAGAAGATGGAGTAACAGCCACAAACATAAACAGAACAACAAATATTAGCACTGATGTTAATATAGATAAAAAGAGTGCAAATGCTAAAGCATCAGAGAATACAAAGAATTAAGTAGAGGGATAGGGGGGGACAGATAGTAAATGATGTTAATAACAGCTATAATACTTACCATACTTTTAAGTTACATTATCGGAAAGATTGGCAAAAATAGAAAATTTGGTTTTTGGGGATACTTCTTTTGCTCCATACTTTTGACCCCTTTAGTTGGTTTACTGCTTGTGTTGGCATCTGACCCGCGTCCTAAAGCTAAAATGTCATAGATTGTATAGATATTTTAGGCGATCTCTCTTTAGTGGCAATATGGCAGATATAGCCCTTGCAGACTTCAATGGGGTGAGTGTACCATAGTGAGCCATTAATATCTGCTTGATTTTGGCTTACACAAAATTTGTTCAAACTATTTGTAAGTCCACTGCCTTGAGCCTTTAAAACTGCCTCTTTGCGTGTCCATATCTCATAAAATGTGCAAAGAGGCGATTTAGAATCTGTTATCATAGCCTGCTCCTCTATTGTAAAAACATTGAAAAAATCTCTCACCTCAATTGGTTTTACCTTTTCAATATCTACCCCAATATCAGATAAGATACAAGATTGCTCTTTTAAAGAGTTAAATACACATATAGTACAGAAGTCTGAATGGGAGATATTAAAAGTTGGTCCATTGGGGATAAAAAGTTTTCCAAAAGGGGAGACTTGAACTAAATTTATTGATTTCGGGAGATTGTATAGATTTTCTAATCCATATTTAAGCAGAAGTTTTCCTGTTAGGCTATTTTGCCTATCTTCCCACCTTATAAGTTTTAAAATCTTTTGCCTAAATAAATCTGGAATCTCTGATAAGTATCTATCCCATCTATCTTTTGTAAATGGGATAGTGTTGAGTGTATAAAAAACATAGACCATTTTCTAAGCAAGGGGTGTTCCCTGCCACTTATACTCATCAATGATGGCTCTACGATATTTTTCTATAACTGATAGGGCTTCTGGTATTTTAGAGGCTTCAAGAAGTCCAAGCTGACGCTCAGAATTAGGATTGAGTTTAGTCTGCCAATTTCGTTCAGGCGTTACAAATTCATATCCAAGCATTTTCATAAATTTAATTCTGGGAGCATTTTTATACACAGGGCTTATAAATGTTTTTATGTCTACTTTTTGTCCGTATAGTAAAAAATAATACCTAATAAGCTGATTAAATCCACTGCGTCTTAATGGATACAAAGTTGCAGCACTGGTAAATATAATTGATGGAAAGTGTAGCGTGTCAGGCACAGAGCAGTTAATTATAGCCTCTGCCTCTTTTGCCTCATATACAGTTATTCCCATCATTGTTGATACTGCATTATTATTTTCATCAAAAACAACAAGCACGATATTGGCATCGTCAATATCTGACCATAGTAGTTTTTCTGGTTTTAAAAGTTTAAACTCACCTGATCTGTTAAATTCAGAAATTCTAAGCTCTTCAATTATATGCTTGTCCTCTTTTAGTGCTCGTCTAACCTGTTTCATCAATCTCCTCATCAGCAATTGTAAATTAGTTTAAAGTATTAAAATAGGCTTTATAGTATAGATAAATAATGTTCGGTACCATTATAAGAAATTGCTATTTTTATCAAGTAAAATTACTTATTTTGTTATAATTTATTACCACTCATCTATTCTTTGATAAATAGCATCAGCACTATTCAATACAGGCATAACAAGACCAGTTGGCAACTCAACCATCTTTGCAGCCTCTAAATTCATAAGTATTGCAAACTTTGTCCCTATGTCGATAGGCAACTCTGAAGGTTTAACCCCTTCAAATAGTATCTTTATTGCGTAATCTGCCGCCTGCTGTCCAAAAATAAAATCATTTGGACCTACACCCATAACAATACCCTTTCTGATAAAAATAAGCTCACCAATGCTTGGAACTTTATATTTTTGAAATGCTCTACGAAATATTGTAAAGTTTTTCTCGTAGGTTGCAGATGCTTGAACATAGAATACATCAACCTTAGGTAGAACATAATCTAATGATTTTTGAAGCTGATCTTTTACAACATCGTCAGGGAACGCTGTCCCATCTTTTTGTTTAAATGGGGTAGAGTCATGGATAAATTTAACCCCATTTTTTTTACAAAACTCCTTTATCTCTTTAACAGCAGCCTCGTGGTTTGGAGAGCCAGAAAGATATGTAACTCCAAGACTGCCAAATTTAGCAAGGCTGTAAGCCTGCCAAATCCCTTTGGTAATCTGGTTAGGTGTTCCAATGCCTGTGATGTTTTTTCCAGAACTTTTCCAATCTTTTATTATTCCAGCATCTATTGGAGAGCCTACACCTGTAAAGATTATAGGAATATCTTTTATTTTATCACTCACCTTTTTAGTGCTTTGTGTGCCAATAGTGAATATAAGATCAATATCCTTTCTTGTGGATAACTCTTTGATTTTATTATCAAGATCACCAAGGTTGCTTTTAGCATTATAAAACTCTATATCAATGTTTTCGCGGTGCTCAGAGTTTTCAAGCCTTTCGGTAAAGCCTTTATATGCGTGAGTGTAAGGGAGAAAATCTTGGTGCTGAATAGATAGGATTTTGTACTTTTTTTCAGAAGGGGTAGCCTCAATTGGGTGTGCTATAAAAATAGAGGCAATAATAGATGTAATAAGATAAAAGATAACGTAGAGCATGGTTGTCAGTTTTAAAAAGCTATTCATGGTAATCTCAATATAATTAAATATTATGTTGAAAAAAAATTGGAATCTGATAAACAAGAAATCAATTATTGAAAATCATTGAGTGAGCCTAACAAGAGCCTAACAATTTGATAAACTTTGTCAATGGGTAAGAAGGTTATAAGCTATTTAGTGTTTGATGGTCAATTATTTAATGCTTAACAGCAAATTTTTACATAGCAGTTATAATTTTAATTAATATAACCCCGAAATGGGCTTAGTTACTTGGAGATTTATATGAATTTAGGTAAAAAGATAATTATTCTTGCAACTTTGGTAGTTTTAGGTATGCAGACCTTAAGTTGTGTGTTGGAGGTTGGATTTCTATACAGAAAAATAGAGGCGGGCTATCTAACAAAATACAAGCTCTCTGGGACAGCTATGAGTCGCAAACTTGAAAGGTCATTGCTGTATGGAAAAAAGATCGATAATTTAAATTATAATCGCCTTCTTAAAGGTTTAATTCCAAAAGATGTTGCGGGCATTATGGTAAATGATGCAAATGCAAAAGAGCTTTACTCCCTAAATGATGTCAAAATATCAGGTTTAGAGGTTGTTAAAAGCTCTGATGTGGTCTTAAAAAAACGGCAATATTATGTAATGGTTTTTCCTCTTTATGAAAGAGAGGTATTTAGAGGTAATATGTTTGTTTTTATATCTGACCAAGGTATCAGAGACAAAATTTTACCCATCATTGAAGATGTCGCCATTAAATTTGTAATAATTTTTGCTATTCTTATTTTAATGCTCTATATCATTTTACATATTTTTATGGAAAAG
>JADFZO010000119.1 GCA_015232465.1 Desulfamplus sp. | reverse complement strand
TTTATGGTATTGTAAAGCAAAATAACGGTATGATAGATGTTGAAAGCACATTAGGAGAAGGGTCAACATTCAAGATATACCTACCCCGATATATAGAAAAAAATCAACAGATACAAAACAAGCTCATAAAAGGAGAGGAATCTACAAGCATTGGACGTGAGACGATACTACTTGTGGAAGATGAGCCGTCAATACTTAGACTAACTAAAATGATGCTTGAAAAGCAGGGATACAAAGTTTTAGCAGCAAGCAGACCGGGTGAGGCAATAGATATGGCACAAAAGCATTACGGTAAAATAGATCTGCTTATGACTGATGTTGTGATGCCTGAGATGAATGGTCGAGACCTTGCGAGAAATATTTTGTCAATATATCCTGATATTAAGAGACTTTTCATGTCTGGCTATACAGCAGATGTTATTGGTCATCAAGGTGTGTTAGATGCGGGAGTCTATTTTATCCAAAAACCATTCTCAAAAGAAGAGTTAGCACTAAAAATCAGAGATTCGCTCTCTTGTTAAAGCTCTATTTCTATCAAGTAGTTATTAGCCCATAGCGTTTTAGCTTAGGGTAACAAATAACATTTATTTTTTTAAGCAGTTTTTTTGCATAGTCAGAATATCTTCATGGTTAGATTTTAGCATATTCTTGGAAGCTGCTCTCCAGTTAGCATATCAACAATCCTAAAGCCGCCGATTGATGTTTTAAGAAAGACCCCAGCTCGTTCAAAGTTTTTCGATGTTTTATCAGATTGCGACACATCTAAAACCTCCCCTATTATTGCAGCATCTTTTCCATACTCATCTTGTTTGATAACTTCAAGAACCTTATCAGCAATTTCAGGGGCAACAACAGCCAAAAGTTTGCCCTCATTTGCAATGTATAATGGATCAAATCCTAAAAGTTCGCACATGCCACGAACAGCATCTTTTATTGGAATAGCATCTTCCCAGATATTTATACGGACATTTGATTGAGATGCAATCTCATTTAAAGTTGTTCCAACGCCGCCGCGGGTTGGGTCTCGAAGAACATGGATACCAGAAGAGGAGATTAAATTCTCAGAATTACCAGCATCAACAGAGTTTAGGTTTAAAATCTTTTTAACCATAAGGTTAAGAGGAGCCGTATCGCTTTTAATATCAGAATCAAAATTTAGATTCTCTCTGCTGCTTAATATTGTAACTCCATGATCTGCAACTGTGCCGCTTATAATAACTTTATCCCCAGCTTTAGCGTTTCTGCCAGACAAATTGACCCCTTCTGGAATTATGCCAAAACCTGATGTATTTATAAAAATTTTATCAGCCTTGCCTTTTGGAACCACCTTAGTATCGCCAGTTACAACCAACACACCAGCTTTTTTTGCAGATTTTGCCATGCTGTTTAAAATAGTTTTAAGCTCGTGAGTTGAGAAACCCTCCTCCAAAATTAGGGACACACTGATATATTTTGGCTCTGCTCCGCACATAGAAATATCATTTACAGTGCCATTTATTGCAAGCTCTCCAATATCTCCCCCTGGAAAAAATATTGGATCAACAACATAAGAGTCAGTTGAGAATGCAACTTTGATGCTTGATTTTGCGTGCGTCTCTATATCAATAGATGCACCATCATCAAGCCTTGCAAGTAGCTCATTGTTAAATATTGGAATAACCATATCTTTTAAAAGTGCGTGAGATATTTTTCCGCCGCTGCCATGATCTAAAAGTATTCTATTTTTATCCATCTTAAATTTTAATATCCTTTGTATCTATAATAGGCTGCACAAGCCCCTTCGCTTGAGACCATGCAAGGTCCGATCGGGTGGGCTGGAGTGCATTTTTTGCCATACAGTGCACACTCTTCTGGAGTTTTTAGCCCCATCAAAATTTGACCACAGCTACAACCCGCTGGTTCTGGCGTATCTTTTAATTCAATATTAAATTTTTCAAGAGCATCAAAATTTTTATAATCCTTATTTAATCTCATGCCGCTTTGGGGTATAATTCCAATTCCACGCCACACAGCATCAGAAATCTCAAACACCCTATTCATAATCTCAATTGCCTTTAAGTTGCCAGAGGCTGATACAGCCCGTTCATACCCATTTTCAAGTGCTGGCGATTGATTTACCTTTTGTTTTACAAGCATCAATATAGATTTTAAAATATCAACTGGCTCAAATCCAGCAATCACAGATGGGATTTTGTATTTATCAAAGACCTCTTTATAACCATTAGTGCCAGTAATTACAGAGACGTGACCAGGCAAGATAAATCCATCTATTTTTGTTTTTGGAGTCTGCATCAACGCTGCAAGGGCTGGAGGGGTCAATTTATGGGCTGAATGGATAGAAAAATTTTTAATGCCACGCTCTTGAGCCATTAGAATTGATGCTGCAACTGTTGGAGTTGTTGTCTCAAACCCCACTCCGCAGAAAACAACCTCTTTCGTCAGATTTGCTGCCGCAATCTCTATTGCATCAAATACAGAATAGACAATTTTTATATCGCCCCCTTTTGCCTTCTCATTTTGAAGAGATGAGAAGGTTCCTGGCACTTTAATAAGGTCTCCAAATGTGGTCAAAATAACATCTTTTTGTTGGGATAGCTCAATAAAAGCATCAATATCTTTTTGTGCAGTAACGCAAACAGGGCAGCCCGGACCAGACAAAAGCTCAATTCTATCTGGCAGAACTGATCTGATTCCATGACGAAATATTGCCATTGTGTGAGTGCCGCAAACCTCCATCAACCTCAACTTTTCATTTGGGTTACTTAAAGATAAAAGATAAGCCTTAATCTCTTCTGTTAAAGCCTTTGCGAGCTTACCGTCTCTATATTCGTCAACATATTTTAAAACCATCAGATAATACCCCTTTTAGTGCTTACTCTTTTGGTTAATAATGCCCATTTTCGCAATAACCACCTGACCTAAAGAGATTCCACCGTCTCCTGAGGGCACTTTGCTATGGCTATATACCCTAAAGCCCTTTTTTTCAAGGGCATGAATCATACCTGTTAGAATCCAAATGTTGTTAAAGACCCCGCCACTTAAAACTACCTGTTTTATACCAGTTTCACAGCTTATTTTTTCTACTGCACAGACAAAACTATCAATAACTGTCTGGTGAAACTTAGAGCTGATAGATTCAATAGGCGTGCCTTTTTCAATATCTTCTACAATATTTTTAATAAGTGGAGTAAGATCAATAATAAATAGCTCTTCATCTTCATCTTGATTTTCATCTTTATCTTTATCGTTATCTTTAAATTGATTAATAGCAAAATCATATTTTTCGCAATCTTTTATCTGTTCACATTTTGCCTGAAGCTCAATTGCTGCTTGGCTCTCAAATGTGATTTTATGCCTAATTGAACAGATTGAGGCAACAGCATCAAACAGCCTTCCACAGCTTGAAGTTAGGGGGCAATTTATATTTTTGTTAATCATCTGGAGAATAAAGTCGATGTTCCTATTTGATTTGTCATCTAAAATCTCCTTTAAAAAAGGGATTTTCAGATTAAACAAATCTTTGCCAAAAGCCTCAAAAAGATAAGATATAGCCATACGCCAAGGCTCTTTTGCAGCAGCATCACCCCCGGGCATTGGGATATATTTAAGATGTGCTCCTCTTTTAAACTCTTTTTCATTGCAGATAAGAACTTCACCGCCCCAAATTTTGCCATCACTTCCAAGCCCTGTACCATCAAGGGTAATTGCAATCACATTGCCTGTAATTTGATTTTCAGCCATGCACGAAACAGCGTGAGCGTGGTGGTGCTGAACAGGGAGCAAAATTATATCTTTATTATCAAATTTTTTATCCTGTTTTTTATTGTTTTCTAACTCCTCTTTAATTGATAACGCAAATTTTGTGCTTAAATAGTCGGGGTGGAGATCGTGTGCTATAACTGTTGGCTCAATATTAAAAATCTTTTTTAGGTGGCTAATGCTATCTTTATAAAATTGAAAAACCCGCTCATTTTCAATATCTCCAATATGTTGACTTAAAAACGCCATTTTCCCTCTGGTTAAACAGACTGTATTTTTAAGAGCAGCTCCGCAGCCAAGTATCGAGATATTGTTATCTGTAAAATTGGGGAAGTCAGGCAAAATTACTGGAAGAGGGGCATATCCACGGGATCGCCTAAAAAAGCGGGGTATTTTGTTTTGAACCTGAACTATTGAGTCATCTGCCCTAAAATATATATCTCTGTTATGAAAAACAAAGTAGTCAGCAATGTGGGAAAAAGCATCAAGAGCATCTTGATTGTCAATAGATAGAGGCTCTCCGCTTCTGTTTCCGCTGGTCATAACAAGAATCTTTGGAGACTTTTCAAGCAAAAGATAGTGAAGAGGGGTATATGGAAGCATTATGCCAAAAAATGGGTTATTTGGGGCAATTGGGCAATCAGCAAAAGAGTTATTTTTATCAAAGTTACGCCTTAAGAAAAGCGTTATTGGACGGTGATATGACTCAAGAATTTGTCTCTCTTCAGAAGAGATAAAGACCAATTTAGATGCAACATCAACTGATTTTGCCATAAGTGCAAATGGTTTGTGCTCTCTTTTTTTTAATCTTCGTAGCCTTTGAACTGCCTCTTGGTTTTTCGCATCAACTGCTAAATGAAATCCTCCTAACCCTTTGATTGCAACGATCTTTCCAGCTTTAAGCTCAATTGCTACAAAATCTAAAGAGCTAAGATTAGAGTCAGAACCCTCAAATCGTTTTTTGTCATCAACAACAACTTTTCCAAATCTATCAACAACAAAAAGATGGGGACCACAAACAGGGCAGGCATTAGGTTGGGCGTGAAACCGCCTATTAAGTGGGTCATCATACTCTCTTTGACATTGATCGCACATTTTAAAACTTTGCATTGAAGTTTTAGCCCGAT
>JADFZO010000118.1 GCA_015232465.1 Desulfamplus sp. | reverse complement strand
TGTAGCTATCTTCAAAACTCTCATCAAGATTTTCAAAATAGGGTTGGCAATTATCTTTAGAGATATATTCAACAAAAATATCTTTAGAGCTACTTATCTCTTTACAGGCAACAATTGCACGTTGAATAATTTGGGCAATATCGTGAGGCTCAAGTTTAACTGGTGTCCCCTCTTCTCTCTCAACTCTTGATAGGGCAAGTAGGTCGTTTATTAACGCTATAAGACGCTCAACATTTTTTTGAATTATTTTAATAAACTTAATAGCCTGTTCGCTCTTAAAATCTCTCTGACCATTTTCCACACAACTATCAGCCCTCTGTTCACGTATGAGGCTCTCGAGTGTCTCAATAAAACCTTTTATAGATGTTAGGGGAGTCTTTAACTCATGAGAGACATTTGCAGCAAAATCTTTGTGCATTGTCTCAAGTTTTCTTATTCTTGTAATATCATGGAAAATGATCAAAGTCCCAATCCTGACCTTTGAGGCGTTACAAAGAGAAGTAGAGTGGACATTATAAATTCGATCATCTCTGCCTAAAATAACAATATCATCTTCAACTGGCTCTGGATTTGCAAGTGCCTTGTTGATAAGTTTTTGTAGCTCATAATGCCTTGATATCTCATGTATATTACGCCCCTTTATCATCTGGGCAGGATAACCAAACATTACAGAAGCAGCCTGATTAGCAGTAATTATCCTCTCGTCAGGATCAATGGCAATAACACCCTCTCTCATGCTTGAGTGGACAGCCTCAAGCTCCATACTCCTATCTTCTAAGGTTTTAATCTTCTCATCAAGAGTCAATGCCATCTGATTCATAGTCAAAGCAAGCTGAAAAAGCTCTTCAGACTCTGGAAGTTGAAGCAGAGTTGATAATTTGCCATTTGCAAAGTTGTCTGCTCCAACTCTCATCTCCTCAATAGGTCTTGTGATACGTCTTGCGACAAAAAGACTTGCCCCAGTAGCAGCAACAACAGCTATTAAAAGAGCAACAAAGATATTTTGCTGTATTGATTTTATATGCTTCTCAATAGATGATATTGACATAGCAACCCGAACAACCCACAAAATATAGCTATCTTGAGGCTCTGTGTTATTGCGAAACACTGGAAGTGCGATATACATCATATTTTCTCCCAATGTTTCGCTCTTTCTAATTGAAACTCCCTTTTTATCCTTAATTGCCAATGCCACTTCATATCTATGTTTATGGTTCTGCATTGTGTTTATATTTCCAAAAGAGTCACCAACAACCTCTCCAGATGGAAGTATAATAGTTACTCTGGTTCCAGTGGTCTTACCAATCTCTTTGCAGTGTTTATCAATAATGTTGTTAGTAGCACTTTGCCCTTTTGAATCTACTCCATTTGAGCCTTTATTTAACTCTATGAAATTACAGCACTTATTAGGTTCACTATCATAAAAATAGGGATAACGAGCAAGAAATTCTCTTTTGACAAACTCAGCTCTGGTTGTAAGCTCCTTTTCAGTATTATCAAGAAAAAAAGATTTAAATACATTAGTAGAGTACAGTGTTACAGCAGTAAGAGATAGGAGAGTTATAATTAAAAATGGAGGGACAATCTGCCACAATATCTTTCTTCGTTTTTTAGTTACGACTATCATCTTTAAACCTATATCCCACACCCCTTACAGTCTCTATAGAGTGGGCAAATTCTCCAAGTTTTTTACGAAGACCCGCAACTATAACATCAACGCTTCTTTCTGTTACAGCGTAGTTATCACCATGAATTGCGTCCATAATCTGACCACGGGTAAAAACCCAACCTTTTTTAGCAGATAAGAATACAAGAAGTTCAAACTCTGAGTAGGTTAAATCAACTGGATTGTTAGCTATTTTAACAATATGACGACCATGATCAATCACCATATCTCCTAAAATCGTATAGCCTCCTCCATGCTCAAACTCTTTTGCAACACCACTTTCACTTTGAGATGAAACCACCCTTCGTAAATTTGCCTTTACACGGGCAACTAACTCACGCGGGCTAAAAGGCTTTGACATATAATCGTTTGCACCAAGCTCTAAACCAGTTACAATATCTGACTCCTCACCTTTGGCTGTAAGCATCACAATTGGAATATGTGATGTTGAGCCAGTTGCCTTTAAAATTTTGGTAACCTCAAGACCGTTAATTCCGGGTAGCATAAGATCAAGGACTATCAAAGTTGGCTGCAGATTGATTGCCAACTGCAAAGCATCTTCGCCAGTAAAAGCAGATAGAGTTGAATAACCCTCTTTTTCAAGATTGTATCGAACAAGCTCAATAATATCCTCTTCATCATCAACAATTAAAATTATCTCTTTTGCCATCTTATCGCCCCTATCTAACACTTAAAATTATCAAAAAATAGTGTGATATAAAAATTACCAAAATTTCCAGAACGGCTTTTTATCCTTTTCAAACTCATCATCATCTTCAGGATCAAGCTCTGTTTGGATTACAACCTTCTCCTCTTGCCCATTTTGCACCTGATTTGGTGGTGAAGATGGGTAGGAATTTTTTATTAAAATATCATCATCTTGCGAATCTTTAGCCCAAAATTTCCAAAATGGTCTTTTAGCCTTTTGCTCTTCTCCCCCTTCAATAGATACTAACGGCATAAGTTTTTCTGGGTTTGAACGTATATTGTTAAGAGCCTCTCTGTTTTTTTGCTCATCAATCAACTGAAGCTCTGCTGTCTCTCTACCAAAGACATCTTTGTTGATCTTTGCACTCAATATCTCAACGCTTGGGATAATATCTTTTAGGGTATCAGCCTGTGCAAAAAACGATAATGAGCTTTTTTTACTAAGATTATCGACAGTTGCATCAACACTAAATGCACCTGCAAATTCAGTGATGCTACCACGTATAATATAATCAAGCTGAGACTCTTCAGAGTTAGATGGCAATATAACAATCCTCTCTTTCCAAGATAGCCTTGATGAGAGCATCTGCAAAACACCACCTTTAATATAGTCTATATCTTTTTGGGAGTTTATCTCAAATGGAATAATGGCAATCTTTTTTATTCCAGATGGTTGGTCAGTTTCAGAAAAAGCGGTAAAAGGCGAGATTATAAAAAGATAAAAAAGAGCTATCCCAAATAGATAAGCTCTATATCTTATTGTTTTTATTCTTAATACTATTGAATTCATTGATGTTACGATACTCCCAAATTATTAAAATTTAGAGTTTTTCATTAAGAAGCTGGGTGATAACTTTAGGATCAGCCTTGCCTTTAGTCTTTTTCATAATCTGCCCCATAAAAAAGCTAAATAGCTTTGTTTTGCCGTTTTTGTAAGCCTCATGTTCAGATGGGTTTTGCTCAATCACCTCATTGACAACAGCCTCAAGTTCATCTTGATCAGATACCTGCTCAAGCCCCATCTCACTGACTAATTGGGCTGGTTCTATCCTCTTTGACTCGCCCATTTTTTCAATATCTCTATCAAAAGAGACCATCTTGTCAAACACAATCTTTGCACCAGTTGCATTAATAGTGCCCTTTTCAAGAAGTTTTAAAAGCTCTGCAAGCTCAGATGATGCGATAGGAGGCTCTTTGATTGTGTTGCCCTCCCCCTTTACCATAGCAAGTATGGGTCCCATTATCCAGTTAGCTGCAAGTTTTTTATCCTCAATCAAATTGGCAGTTGACTCAAAATAGTCTGCAAGCTCTCTTGAGGCTGTAAGAACTTCAGCATCATAAGCTGTCAAGCTGTATTGAGCTATAAATCGAGCTTTTTTCTCATCAGGAAGCTCTGGCATATCTGCCTTTACAGACTCTATCCAACTATCATCAACAATAAGCGGAACAAGATCAGGGTCAGGAAAGTAGCGATAATCGTGGGCATCCTCTTTGCCCCTCATAGATTTGGTCAAATTTTTTACAGGATCCCAAAGTCGAGTCTCCTGAACAATCTCTTTTTTCTCATCAAGCAGATAGGTTTGACGCTGAATCTCATACAAAATTGCCTTTTCAACATGCTTAAATGAGTTCAAATTTTTAAGCTCTGTACGTGTTCCAAATCTTGTCTCTCCAATTGGTCGTAAAGAGACATTAGCATCGCATCTAAAGCTCCCCTCCTCCATATTGCCATCGCACACATCAATATATTTTAAGATTGCGTGAAGTTTGCGTAAATATGCACCAGCCTCTGAAGCTGATCTTATATCTGGCTCGCTTACAATCTCCACCAAAGGGACACCAGTTCGGTTAAGATCAACCATGCTACTTCCCCTTTGAGGGTCATGTATCAACTTTCCAGCATCCTCTTCCATGTGAATTCTTGTAATTCCAATAATCTTTTCAAGCCCTCCGTCAATCTCAATTGAGAGATAACCATGCTCTGCTATTGGATAGGCATATTGAGAAATCTGGTAACCTTTAGGCAGGTCTGGATAGAAGTAGTTTTTTCTGTCAAATCTGCTCTCCCTTGCAATGGTGCAGTTTGTGGCAAGAGCACACTTTATCGCAAAAGTTACAGCTTTGTAGTTTAAAACTGGCAGCACCCCAGGCATACCAGTACAGACAGGGCATGTATTTGCATTTGGCTCTGCCCCAAATTTTGTTGAGCAGCTACAAAATATTTTGGTATCAGTTTTAAGTTGAGCGTGTACCTCAAGTCCGATTACAGGTTCATACTGCATAATATTGTATTCCTGAAATTTTAATTTTAAAAAATTAATAAATCTATCTCTTTGACAAATTTGTCTGTTGAAAATGGACAAAATATGGAAAAATTGTCGTGATTTGTGAATAATTCCAACAATATCTTATAACGCTGATGATTTGATTTATCAATAATATTTTTTTGTGGTATAGTTTTAAGGTATTATGTTTAAAATATTACCATATTTGGATAACTATCTGAATAAATAACTATAAATAAATATGGGAGATTAAAAAAGTGAAAATTGCAATGGTTAAACAGGTTGATGTCCACATAAAAGCCTCATTTACAGA
>JADFZO010000117.1 GCA_015232465.1 Desulfamplus sp. | reverse complement strand
AATGCAAGGGTAAAATTAAAGCAATTATATCCAACAGTTAAACCTTGAGAGAACAGTAGTTACATTTTTTTAAGTTTAATTATTTAAAACATCTGTAGAGACCTTATTTCTCCCCTCCTGTTTTGATCTAAACATTGCCTTATCAGCCCGCTCTATAAAAGAGGTTATGCTCTCATCTTTTATATATTGAGCAGCCCCTACACTTATGGTTACAATTATCTCTTGATCTTCAGCAGGATAGAATATTTTTGAGGCAAATGCAGCTCTTATCCTCTCTCCAACAACAGATGCTTGATTAAGATTGGTCTGAGGCAGAATAATTGTAAACTCTTCTCCCCCATACCGATAGGCAGAATCCATAGTTCTTAAGCAAGATTTTATCATTGTGCCAAGCTCCATAAGAACTTTGTCGCCCTCAAGATGCCCCCATGTGTCATTAAAGGTCTTAAAATGGTCAATGTCCATAACAAGAAGCGACAGGTCTGCGTTATATCTCTCATATCTATCTATCTCAGAGCTTAATTGCTTATAAAAGTATCGCTGGTTGTAGAGTCCTGTAAGCCCATCTGTTATAGCGAGCATCTCAAGTTTTTTGACCAGCTCCTCATGCTGACGTTTAAGGTTCATCTCCCTTATTACCCGTTTTATCCTAAGGCTCAACTCCTCAAACCTAAATGGTTTAAATATAAAGTCGCTTGCACCAGCACTTATTGCCTCTTCGTATGAGTGTTCGGCAATGTAGCCTGTCATTACAATAACCTCAATTGGATAGGTCTCTTTTACCACTTTAGTTAGCTCAAGCCCGCTCATACCCCGCATTGAGATGTCTGTTAATATTATATCTGGCTGAAATAGCTTGAGTATCTCAAGTGCATCTTCAGCACTTGATGTAGCGATGGTTGAGTATCCTGAAATTTTTAGAAACTCCTCTGTAGTATCTCTGATAGCATCATCATCATCAACAAGCATAATGGAGGTGGAGATATTCATGGGCAATCCTTAATTAACAGTTGGATTTTATTTTATTTATGTTTGTTATCCAATATGTTATATTTATATTTTATTTTAAGCGAGTTAAAGGCTTTGCTTTTAAAAAATTAATGTAGAACTTTATTATAGATGATAATCAATCGTCAATCTTTTGTTTGATAACTTTGTTTGTTTTTTTAATGGTTATTTGAGGTGAATTTGGCTGTAAAAATAGAAAATATAAGAAATTTTAGTATTATTGCCCATATTGATCATGGAAAATCGACATTTTCCGATAGATTGATACAACTTTCAGGAATTATAGCTGATCGTGATTTTCAAGATCAGATTCTTGACTCTATGGATATTGAGCGGGAGCGTGGAATAACCATAAAGAGTCAGACAGTCTCCTTGCCATATAAAGGTAAAGATGGAGAGGATTACCTTCTTAACCTGATTGACACCCCAGGTCATGTTGATTTCTCTTACGAGGTCTCCCGTGCTTTAGCATCTTGTGAAGGGGCTTTTATACTTGTTGATGCAAGTCAAGGGGTTGAGGCTCAAACTCTTGCAAATATGTATCTTGCAATGGAGCATAACCTTGAGGTTGTGCCAGTTATAAATAAAATTGATCTCCCATCTGCTGATATTGATTGGGCAAAGGATCAGATAAAAGAAGATTTAGGGCTTGATAGCTCTATCTCTTTGTTGGTCTCAGCTAAAACTGGTCAAGGTATGGATAGTGTCTTTGAGGCTGCTGTTAAGCTGATGCCGCATCCAAGTGGTGATGCTTTATCCCCCTTGCAGGCTTTAATATTTGACTCTCATTATGATCCGTATCGTGGCACAGTTGTCCATGTTCGAGTGTTTCAGGGTTCTTTGAAACGTGGTGATAAGATTCTGTTTATGTCAAATGGTTCAGAATATAAGGTTGAGGAGGTTGGTCTTTTTCAAATTGTAAGAAAACCGCAAGAGCAGCTTGAGGCTGGGCAGGTTGGCTATATTATTGCTGGAATCAAGATGATAAGCGATGTTCGTTGCGGAGATACAGTAACCCTTGCAGCTACACCTTGCACCTCTGCTATGGCTGGATTTAGAGAGCCAAACCCTGTGGTATTCTCATCAATGTACCCTGTTGCTGCTGATGATTATGAGGCTCTATCTGAAGCGTTGGAGAAGTTAAAACTTAATGATGCCTCTTTAGTTTATGAAAAAGATGCCTCAGCAGCACTTGGTTTTGGTTATAGATGTGGCTTTTTAGGGCTTCTTCACCTTGAGGTTGTTCAGGAGCGTCTTGAGAGGGAGTATGATATATCGCTAATCTTAACATCTCCATCTGTTAGGTATGAGATCACAAGAAGTGATGGAGTCCTTCAGATTGTTGATAATCCAGCCCTTTACCCTGATCCTACTGAGATTGAAAAGATAAGAGAGCCGTTTATCAATGCAGCAATTATAATTCCTGATAAATATATGGGTGCTGTTATGCAGCTCTGTTTGGAGCATCGCGGGGTTAGCACAACTTACCAATATTTGACACGCAACCGAATAGAGATGAAGTTTAACCTGCCACTTGCTGAGGTTATTTATGAATTTTATGATAGGCTAAAGAGCGTAACACAAGGGTATGGCTCATTTGATTATGAGATTGCAGGATACCAAGAGACTGATCTGGTAAAGCTTGATTTTCTTGTTAATGGAGAGCGTGTAGATGCCCTATCTCAACTGGTGCATCGAGATAAGTCAGTTGACAGGGCAAGGGTTGCCTGTGAGCAGCTAAAAAATGAGATACCTCGCCAGATGTTTAAAATTGCAATTCAAGGTGCAATTGGCGGCAAAATAATTGCCCGTGAGACTGTATCAGCTTATAGAAAAGATGTAACTGCAAAGTGTTATGGCGGTGATATTACAAGAAAAAGAAAGCTCCTTGAAAAGCAAAAAAAGGGTAAAAAGCGAATGAAGATGGTTGGTAATGTTGAGATTCCTCAATCTGCATTTTTATCTGTTTTAAAATCAGGAAAGTAAAAAAAGATGGTAGAACACTACTCAGATGAGGAGATAGATAGATTTATTGCCATGCTTGAGACAATGGCTCAAAATAGTCAAGTTGTTGCTCATATTCCTGAATCTAAAAGGGTTGCACTATTATCAGCTGCTGGACGCATCTCAAGACCAGATAGAAAATATCTTAAACAGAGACGAAAAGAGCTAAACAAGATTCAGCGTAAACCTTTAATTTTACAGGAGAAAATAGCAAGGGCATCAACTGGAATCAGAAGTGCAAGAGATACAGATATTTTTCAAGCTCCGACTAAAATTGAGGTCATACCATTTTTTAAAATGGCTGAAGATGGTAGTGCAAGTAGCCAAATAGATATTGAAGAAAAAAAACTAAACTCGCCACGTAACTGCTATGTCTGCAAGGCAAAATATAGAACTTTGCACCACTTTTACGATGCTATGTGTCCTGAATGTGCTGAGTTTAACTACCAAAAACGGTTTCAAACTGCATCTCTTGATGGCAGGGTTGCACTCATTACAGGCTCGCGTTTAAAGATTGGTTATCAAGCTGCACTTATGATGCTGCGTGCTGGGGCAACTGTAATTGCAACTACACGTTTTCCAGTTGATGCTGCACTTAGGTATGCAAAAGAGAGCGATTTTAATATTTGGCGAGATAGACTCAACATATATGGGCTTGATTTAAGGCATATCCCAAGTGTTGAGATATTTGCAGGCTACATTGAGCATAACTACCAACGCCTTGATATTCTTATAAATAACGCAGCTCAAACAGTCAGAAGACCGCCTCAATTTTACGCCCATCTTATTCAAAATGAGAGTTTAACATTTGATGAACTTATAAAATCTTATGGTAAATATGGTCAAGCTGCTGCCGCGATTCTTAAAGATTACCATGTTTGCAAAGAGAGATTATTAAGTTCTTATACCCATGAGACTCAAAATACTATTCAAAAATATGAGCCATTAAAAAACACAATTGTCCCATACCATGATGGTCTGCCCGCAATTGGGATACGAGAATCTGTAAAGCTATCACAAATACCATACAGTGTTGATGATTTTGATAGTGCAGATGAGATATTTCCCCGTGGAAAACTTGATATTGATCTTCAACAGGTTGATTTAAGAAAAACAAACAGTTGGAGGCTCAAACTTGGGGAGATCAACACCTCAGAAATGGTGGAGGTTCAACTTATCAACTCTGTGGCACCGTTTGTTCTTTGCAACAGGCTCATTGATCTTATGAAAAGAGATTACACAGGTCAAAAGCACATTGTTAATGTTACAGCTATGGAGGGTAAATTTCACCGCTTTAAGCAGGCATCAAGACATCCTCATACCAACATGGCAAAGGCTGCTCTAAATATGATGACACACACTGCTGCGGCTGATCTTGCTAAGTTTGGCATTTTTATTAATGCAGTTGATACTGGTTGGGTTACAGATGAAGACCCAGCAGAGCTTGTAAAACATAAAGAGGAGGTGCACGATTTTCAGCCCCCACTTGATATTGTTGATGGGGCTGCAAGGGTGTGCGATCCATTTTTTAACGGTATTTTGACTGGAAAACATTGGTGCGGTAAATTTTTAAAAGATTATAGACCAATTGATTGGTAATAATAACTTTATCTTTAAATAGTAACTTAAAAAAATAAAATAATTTTAAAAAGGTATTTAAAAATGAAATTCTCAATTGATAGAAAACTTATCTCTGAAGCTCTCTCGTTGGTTCAAGGTTTAACAAATAGAAAGACAACTCTTGCCATTACATCTGATGTTTTAATTAAGGCAGAAGGTTCGCAAATCATAATTGTAGCAAATGATCTTGAGACAGTGTTTCAGGGCAGGTATGAGGCTGAAGTTGAATCTGACGGCATAATATCAATTAATGCAAAAAAGCTATTTGAGATTGTAAGAGAGTATCCTGATTCCATGATTCTTATAAACGAGGTTGAAAATAGATGGATTGAGATAGGCTCTGGTAATGTTCAATACCATATTGTCTCTTCAGATTATGAAAATTTTCCAGAGTATCCATCAATAGAGGATGATACTCAACTTGTGGAGATGGAGTCTGGAGTGCTAAAAAAGATGGCTGAAGTATCTGCATCTATAAATTTTAGTCAGGAAGAGAAAAGACCCTACGTTCTTGGGGCACTTTTTGAAAAGACTGCAATTGATGATAAACCAGTTCTTAGAATGGTCTCTACAGATTCAAAGCGTCTTTACACTTTTGATACACCATACTCTGGTGATCTTCAGATTGATGAGCAGGGTATAATTATCCCTAAGAAAGGGCTTTCAGAGCTTGGCAAATTTTTAGACAATGTTGGTAGTGTTAAAATAGGGATTAAAAACAACCACTTTATAGTTACTAAAGATGATGAATCAATTATGATAAAGCTACTTGAGGGGGATTATCCAGATTATAGGCGGGTGCTAAGTATTGGTGGATTTACCGCAATTGAGATGAATCGGATCATGTTTTTGATGATGATGAAGAGAATGTCAATATTAGTATCTGATGACTATAAGAGCGTTATACTCAATTTTATGGAGAATAAACTTACAGCAACTGTTACAAACCCTGAAATTGGCGAGTCAAAAGAGGAGCTTACAATTGGATACACTGGAGAGCCTGTTGAGAGTGCATTTAATCCTAAATATTTTATTGATGCCCTAAATGCCTTTCAGCAAGACAATATAGTTTTAAATATTAAAGATAAGCGAAACCCCTGCATCATAAAGGGTGGCGATGATACGAGCTTTGTTTGTGCAATTATGGCAATGTCGGTTTGATGTTATGTTTGAGCAGACTTTTAAAAATATAGACCAATGATAAAAAACATAGATAAAAAGAGCCTTGAAAATGCTTATCGCTTGTTTGAAACAGGCGACATAGACAACATAGAAATCGGCACAACCAAAGGTTTGCAACAAATACACCATTACCTGTTTGGAAGTTTATACGATTTTGCAGGGCAGATTCGCACCAAAAACATCTCTAAAGGTGGTTTTCGTTTTGCAAATTCTTTGTATTTAAAAGAGATTTTGGTAAAAATCGAGCAAATGCCCGAAAACACCTTTGAAGAAATTATTGCCAAATATGTAGAAATGAACATTGCTCACCCGTTT
>JADFZO010000116.1 GCA_015232465.1 Desulfamplus sp. | reverse complement strand
TTCATCTACGCATACCACAGGGGTATTCGGATTATATGGTCTGGCATAAACATCTCCTACAATCTTGTTGCTATTTTGATCTCGCCCTTGAAGTTGCACCCTTACAATTTGACGTTTTAGATCATCGCTACCATCAACAAAAACTGTAAGATAGTTTGAGGTTACTGCTATTATTTTTCCAGTTTTGCTATCTCTTTTATCTTGAATTACAGACTCAAAGGTAAGAGCCAGCTCTTTGCTCTGTTTTATGATGTTATCTTCAAACTCTAACCTTTTTTTTGCTCCAAGTTGACGCAATATTTCACACCTTTTGGTAACTATTTGATTATTTACTTTATTTGGATAGTCGTAAGCTGGAGTACCCTTTCGAGGTGAAAATGGAAAAACATGAAGATAACTTATTGGAAGCTCTTTAATCAGATTAAATGTATTTTCAAATGCTAAGTCAGATTCACTCGGAAAACCTACAAGTATATCAACTCCAATAGCTGCTGTTGGGATTTTTTTGTGAATTTTTGTGATTAGATTTGAAAACATCTCAGAGTCGTATGGTCGCCCCATACGTTTTAGTATTAAATCATCGCCACTTTGAAGCGGGATATGAAAATGGTCGCAAAGGATAGCCCTTTTTGCTGCAAGGTCGATAATTTTGTCGGTCAACTCTTTTGGCTCAATTGAGCTTAAACGGATTCTGTGGATTGGTTTAAGAGATTCAATCTCAACCATAAGATCAGTTAGTGAGGATTTACAAGCAAAATCAAGACCATAAGCTCCAACATGAATCCCAGTTAAAATCGCCTCTTTGTAACCTTTTGACGATAAATTTAAAAGATGTTCGATAACTTCGCTCTTTGGCATACTTCGACTTCGACCTCTGGCATAAGGCACGATGCAGTATGTGCAAAATGAGTTACAGCCATCTTGAATCTTAAGATATGCACGGGTTTTGCTGCCAGTAACAGCAGGCTTAAATGAGTAGAAAAAAGAGGATAGATTTTGCTCGTTATCACTATTAAGATCAAGATTAAGAATCATCTTTGCAATTTTAAATTTATCATTATGACCCGCTACTATATCAACCCCTTCAATTTTTCGTATCTCCTCCGTTGCAGTCTCTGCATGACAGCCAGTTACAAAAACTTTGGCATCTTCTAACTTTGCCCTAATAGTGCTTCGTATCTGCTGACGAGATTGCATTGCAGCCCTTGCAGTTACAGCACAGCTATTTATGATGCAGATTGAGGCATCTTTAGCCCTCTTAACTTGATGCCAGCCATTATCAATAAGCTCTGAGGCAATGCCATCTGATTCGTATTGATTGACCTTACAGCCAAGTGTTGAGATATAAAAAGTTTTTGCTCTATTTTGGTCGGTTATTTGATCCGTTATAGGTAGGTTATTATCCTCTGATGGCTCTGATTCTGTTGGCTTTTTCATTCGATAAATCCAGCTCCAATAACCTCATCTTTATCATAAAAAACAGCACATTGACCAGGGGTTACAGCAAGTTGAGGCTCATCAAAAAGAACTTTAATGCGATTTGGCAAAGATTCGTGTTTCTCATTTTTTGCACTATCACAAATCAGAGTTGATATTGCTCCTAAATGGCTATAACGTATGCGGGTCGTAATTTTTAAAGATTTGGCTACTAAACAAGTTGATATATTTGGTGCTAACCAGTTGATATTATTGACAACGCAAGAGTCTGAAAATAGCTCCTCTTTAAAGCCGACAATCAGACGATTTTGCTCCATATCGATCTTTTTAACGTAGTATGGAGCAGGAGCGGGGCAATTTAAGCCTCTTCGTTGTCCTACTGTGTAGGCAAAAAGCCCTCTGTGTCTGCCAACAACTCTATTGTCAGTAGTTACAATATCGCCTGCTGCAAATGGAGAGGTTTCATTAGTTGATTTAGATGGGTCTATTGTTTGTGAGCTGTTTGCGGTTTTCCATTTTGATAGGATAAAATCTGGAAAAGAGTTTTGAGGTATAAAACATATATCTTGGCTCTCTTTTTTGTGGATTGGAAAAAGTCGATTTTGAGCTGCAATTGCTATAACCTCCTGTTTTGTGTAGCCTCCAAGAGGAAAAATTGCTTTTTCTAACTGATTAGAAGATAGCATTGCAAGAAAATATGATTGATCTTTTAGGTTATCTTTGCCCTTTAAGAGTCTTAATAGAGGAGATTTATAGCTATTTAATTTAGTGGTATCAATATCTGAATCTAACTTACTGATTACATTTGCATAATGACCAGTTGCTAAGAGATCAGCACCTAAATCTTTTGCAGCCTGATATAAAGCTCCAAACTTTATTTTATGGTTGCAGATAATGCAGGGATTTGGAGTTTTTCCTGTTTTGTAGGTCTCAACAAAATAGGAGACAACCTCTTTTTCAAACTCATTTTTAAGGTCAATAGAGTAGATTGGGATATTTAACTGCTCTTCAAGAGATTTGCTCATCTCTTTTTCATCTTTTAAAACAGGCTCATAACCGCTTGTAAAGTGGACTCCAAAGAGATTGGGGTAAATATTTTTCAAAAGAAAAGCTGCAACCAACGAGTCAACCCCGCCGCTTACAGCAACAGCCACATGTTTTTTTGTATCAATTTTGTTCTTCACTGCATCATATCTTCAGTGTTCTTAGAGTAAAGCCCCATTGCCCTTGATGGACAGGTAACAATGCAAAGCTCGCAAACAGTGCATTTATCTTTATCATAGATAACCTCCATCTCAGGGCGTTTTACAGATAAAGCACCAGTTGGACAGACTGCTGTGCATGAGCCGCAATGTGTGCACTTTTCAGTATCTCGCCAAATCTCTTGATCTGCTGAACTGACACGAACCCCTTGATTTTTCAGATACTCTACACCCTGCTTAAAGCTCTCTCTTGTGCCTGATATTTCCAATACCATGTAGCCATCTTTACGGCTTGAGACCTTAGCGTTTAAAATGTTAAATATCAGGTCAAATTTTTTTGTAAGATAGCAGACAACAGCCTTTTGAGCCACATCTGGCGGAAAGTGTAGAATCAATATTTTTGAATACAAGGTAAAACCTCCATTTTTAAGCTATTTTGTTTTGTTTAAGGGGCTATTTTGTTTTTGACAGATTGCGTAATTTAAGAAATATTATAAACATGGTCAAGATTAATCTTTAAAGCAGATTTAAAGGCAGTTTTAGAGGGTATTTTATGGGTAACATCACAATTTTAGAAAATCAGACTATTTACTATGAATTAATTGATGGCAATAGCTCAAAACCATATTTAATATTTTTACATGAAGGTTTAGGGTGCACTGAGATGTATAAAGATTTTGCCAAACAACTCTGCTCTAAAACAGAGTGCCCAGCCCTTTTGTATGATCGAGCTGGTTATGGGAAATCTTCGCCACTTACCACGAAACGGACAATCCACTATCTGCATGATTACGCACTAAATGAGCTTCCTAAAGTGGTTGATGCTCTTATCCCAAATAGAGATTTTATATTAGTGGGGCACTCTGACGGGGCAAGTATAAGCCTTATATTTGGAGCAGAAAAATCTAAATCTCTTAAAGGTATCATCACATCAGCAGCTCATGTTTTTGTAGAAGATATTACTGTTGATGGAATAATAAAAGCTACTCAAGCCTTTGAAGAGGGCAAGCTATCAGGACTTTTTAAACTGCATGGAGATAAAACAGAAGATATGTTCAATGCGTGGTCATCTACTTGGCTTAGCCAATGGTTTAGGCATTGGAATATAGAGTATCTTCTGCCATCAATCACTGTTCCAACGCTTGTTCTTCAGGGTATAGATGACCAGTATGGGAGCACTGAGCAGGTAAACTCAATTGCAACTAAATGTTCTGGCGTGGTCAAATCTGTTATGCTAAATGGGTGCGGACACTCCCCACACAGAGATAGACCAAAATTTTTAGTTGACATTATGTCAGAATTTATCGACAAGGTTATAAATCCTTAAAGAGCCATTTGATGATCAACTTTTTTAGAAATTTCAAGAGTAAATTTTTAAGCATCAGGTATGATACAACAATAAATTGATGGAGCAATAAAATGTATCAAGACAACTATAATGAAGACCTCTTTAGCTTTATAAAAAACTCACCAACCCAGTATCATGCTGTTGCTAACATGGCAAAATCGCTCTCTAATAACGGCTTTGTTGAGCTTAGAGAGCATGATTTATGGGATATTAAGCCACAATCAAAATATTTTGTTACCCGTAACGGCTCATCTATAATTATCTTTTTAACAGGTGATAACCGTCCGTGGGAGACTGGAATTAAACTTGTTGGTGCTCACACAGATAGCCCGACCCTTAAAGTTAAGCCCTCTCCTGAAATTTATAGCCACAAGGCTGTAAGGCTTGGGGTAGAGGTTTATGGAGGTGCAATTTTAAGCAGTTGGCTTGATAGGGGGCTAAATCTTGCTGGACGAGTTACAGTTCTTGCTGCTGAAGAAAATGATCAAAATATAGAGCAAGATGAGGATAGATATGGCAAAGAGATTATCAGCACCCTTCTTTTTAATTATGATGCTCCAGTTGCAACCATTCCATCACTTGCTATCCATCTTGACAGAGATACAAACTCCAAAAAGGTTATAAATCCTCAGATAGATATGTCGCCTATTATTAAGGCAGAGAGGATTAATTTAGATGTACCATCTCCTAATTTATCGCAAGAGTCAGATTTACCTTCAGAATCAGACTTGTTTAGCAACATTGCTGCTGCGGTTAAGCCATTTAAAGTGGTTTTGCTTGAGCAGGTCATTAAGGATAACTCAAATCTCAATATTAAAGAGCTGCTTGATTTTGATATGAGCTTTTCTGAGGCTCAACCCCCGTTTTTTACAGGTCTGCAAAAAGAGCTGATCTCAGCCCCTCGCCTTGATAATCTGCTCTCCTGCCATGCTGCCCTTAGAAGCATTATACGTGCTTATAAATCAGGTGGCTCTTGCCCCTGTATGGTTGTTTGCACTGATCACGAAGAGGTTGGAAGTCAAAGTGCGGCAGGTGCACAAGGCTCTTTTTTGACATCTATCTTATCAAGATTTATTCCAGATAAAGAGCAGAGATTTCGCTCTGCAGCACGATCTTTTATGATATCTCTTGATAATGCCCACGCTATCCACCCCGCCCACTCTGATCGGCACGATTCAAACCACACCCCGCTTTTAAATCACGGTCCTGTTTTAAAAATAAATAGCTCTCAAAGGTACGCCTCTGATTGTGAATCAGCAGCACTTTTTCGCTATATTTGCAATCGTGCTGAAATTCCAATCCAGACATTTGTTATGAGAAGCGATATGGCTTGTGGTAGCACAATTGGACCATCAATATCATCACAAACAGGTATAAAAACAGTTGATGCTGGTGCTCCAACTCTTGGTATGCACTCTATCCGTGAAATTACAGGGGCAGATGATCCATTTATGGTGTTTCAGGTGTTAAATCAACTCTTCTCAATGGATTCAATGCCTCTTTTATCCTTGACATAAAATGATAGTATGGTTATATCGCCTAAGGATGATTAAATAACTTATTAAACATTAATTTTACCCTCGTAAATCTTCTCTTTGTATGGAATCATAATGGAATCAATTCATGGATATTAATCAGACACTTACACTTAACAGAGATGAAATTTTAAATAGATGGTTTGAAGTTGCTGTAAACTCTTATCCTGAAGATACAGCAAGAATCTTTAAAAAATCTAAAAATCAGTTTGATAATCCTGTTGGAAGTGCTACACGTCAAAGCCTTGAGGATACTTTAAACTATATTACAGATATTTTATCCAGCTCATCTGCAAACCTCTCTAACTCATCAGATTATAAAAATTATGTAACCCACAAGAGCACTATTGATCAAAACAAGATCGAAAATGCCCTTGACCCTGTTATACGAATACGGGCGGTTCAAAATTTTTCTGCATCTCAAGCTTTAGCATTTGTATTTGAATTAAAAACCATTGTTAAATCTCTGTTTGAGGGGCAAAAAGATAGTTTTGATGCTATTAAGCATATAGATTGTATAGTTGATCTTGTTGCCCTTGCAGCATTTAACAGGTTTATGAAGTGTAGGGAAAATATATTCCTTTTAAAGGCAACTGAAGCCAAAAGACGGATTCA
>JADFZO010000115.1 GCA_015232465.1 Desulfamplus sp. | reverse complement strand
GACCCAAAATAGCTGTTCCGTTAGAGACTACAGCAACAAGATTTTGACGGCTGGTGTAAAGTTTTGCTGCTTCAGGATTTGCTGCAATCTCCTTTACAGGCAATGCAACACCAGGTGTATAAGCCATTGCAAGGTCTTTTGCAGTTTGGCATGGTTTGGTTGGCATCACCTCAATTTTTCCACAGATAGGTGTGCAGTGATAATCAAATACATCCTGTTTAAACTTTTCCATTTTTTAAAAAAACTCCTTTAAACCTTTTTAACTTGTCTTCAAGTCTTTAAATTTAACGATTCAAAACATTATTATCTTTACAGATATTAATAACATATCACAATGATATGATGTAATTAAAATATGCTCATATTAAATCTGTTTATAAATGATAAATCATATTAATTCAATATCTACTCATCATAACATGACTTTTTTTTAGACAATAAAAATGAATCATTAAAAATAAAAAGAGCCTGTAAATTTAAACAGGCTCTTTTTAAGGGGGTATTTTTTATAAAAATCTACTATTTAGGTTTAGCGATTGTAAAACTTCCATCTTTGTTAAACTTTATACCAGCATCAACATACCAAACATTTTTAAGCTCTGGTCTTACATCTTGAATCATGTAATAAGCCTCTCCGCTTCTTGCACCAGTTGAGCAGACAAGCACAATCATCTTATCTGCTGGAAGCTCTTTAACGCTCTTTTCCAGCTTATCTATATTCATATTTATTGCACTCTTAATGTGCCCCTGCTTAAATTCATCAGGGTCTCTTGTATCAATGAGCATTATGCTATCTGGCTTTTCTGCAAGAATCTTTTTAAACTCCTCAATATCCAAAACTCCCTCATCTTTTGATGATTTGGCTTGGGGTAGCTCTTGAGCTTTTTCTCCAAAAGCCTTTTTCCATGCAGGATAGCCATCTGAAAAGACTTTGACATTTTTATAACCAAGTGCAATTGCTCTTTTGGCAGATTGGTGGCTCAACTTGCACTCTAAACCCTCACAGTAGAAAACCAAGAGGTTATCCATATCTTTTGGTAACTTACCATTTAGCTTCTCAAAATCAGCATCAGGAAGGCTGATTGCAGTAGGGATATGCCCCTTATCAAACTTTGCCTTTTTAGGGCGTGAGTCAACTAACAACATCTTATTGTCGTCAATCTCCTGCTGAACATACTCAAGGCTCACAGATGGATAGTTATTTTTATCTCGTACCCAACCCGGAAAACCAGCAGCAAATACATTGACATTTTTATAACCAAGCCCCTCTGCTATTGTTGCAGCTTTATGGCTCAATTTGCACTCAAAACCGCCGCAGTAGAAGATCAAAACTCTATTTTTATCTGACGGAATAAGCTTTGCCATATCATTAAATTTAGTTTCAGGTATATTTATTGATGTTGGGATATGCCCCTTGATAAACTTAGGCAGATAGGGGCGAGAATCAATAATCGTTACACCTTGGGCAGGCGGAATAGTTACATACTTTTTTACAAATTCAGTATCAACAATATTGTGAAAACGCCACTCAGCAGCCATCATCTTAGCCTCCGAGGCTCTCCATTCAGCCTCGTCTGATACCATCAAACTTAGCTCAGGATCGCTGTTTTTAACTGAAGCTCCAGAAGTTGTTTGCACGGGTGGTGTGGCAGCTCCTGTTTTTACCTGTTGAGATACGCACCCTGTAAAGATCAGCGTAGCCAATCCAATAATAAGTAGATTCAAAAATCTATTTTTAAAAAGATTCATATAACCCTCCGATATTTTTATTTAAGTTTATATTTTCTATCCAAAATTATTAACGCTTATGTCCAGCAGGAACTTCCCAATCTTCTACTTGTGTTGTTTCGTAAATCTCCTCCCAACCTGTAATCATGCCTGAAATATGGCTAAACAGAGAGTGGCCTGTTGTTGTCATATAGACATGCACCAAAAGAAACGATAGTAGCATAAAAGAGACTAAAGTGTGCAGCAGTGCAATTGGTGTCAGAGGAATTACAGATAAAATTGGTATTGCTGAATTGTTCCAACTGTTCCATGTATAGTAAAGAAGCCCTGTAAACATCTGAACAGGCAGCAGCAAAGCAGAGAGTGCAAGGTATGTGAGCCTCTGCAAAGGGTTGTGTTTAGCACCTGGTGATTTTTGAACAGGGTGAGGTTTTCCTTGAAAAATACCAATAGAATAGTAAAGCATTACAGAAAAGAGCTTTTTTGTTGTTGGGATATATTGCCTCCACTCTCCAGTTGTAAATAACCAAAAGACAAAAAAGGCAAACAGTATAACCCAAGATAACCCAACAAAACTGTGAACAGCTACAGCCCATTGATAACCAAGCAGATTAAATGTCCCATGAACCTCAATACCAGTGATGAGCAAAGTAATAATCATCAATGCCTGAACCCAATGCCAGAATCGCTCAAATTTTGTGTAAAGATATATTTTTATGATCTTTTTATCACTCATGCTCTATTTCTCCTTTCCATTACGTGTAAGAAATCTTCCTAAGCCGTGAAGAGCCACTCCAGCAAGAGAACCAAGCACAGCAAGCCAACCAAATGAGTCAACAATTGATGCCTTATCTCTTCCTGGCATATAAAAACCAGTCAAATTTTCAAGACGACCATCATTTCGAGTGTGGCACTCAATACATTTAAGAGCCTTTTCTCGAGGTGCAACCATGTGGGTAATTGGAAAAACATAGGTGCTCTCAACAAAAGCAAACTCTCCTGAAAAAGGTAGTCCAAGCATCTCATTTCCTATTGTAAGAGACTCGTCCCAGTTAAGTGTTGTCCAATACCCCTTTTCGCCAGATAAGAGCGGACCAAGCAGGGTCTTGTGAACTTTATCGTAGGGCTGGTTTCCTTTATGAACTTTAAATGGGAATATGCGTGAATTTGGATCATTTTTATCTCCAACAGGGTGGCTAACCTTAACAACAGTTGATGGATCAATAACATCTACTGCTGTTGTGCTTGTTTGAGAGCCATTTGACCAAAAATATTGAGGCTTTACATTTTTCTCCCAAATCATCTCACCCTTAATTGATAGATATGTCTCTTTACCAAGATCACCAACAACTGTGTATGGCTTTCCATCTTTGTCTCGTTTGCCAGCCTTTGACCAGTCCCAGCCCATTTTAGTAGGATTTATTCTTGCATATTCAGGAATATGGCAAGATTGACATGCAACTTTATCTGTGTGGTCATTCATCTTAGATGAGGTTTTATGCGGAGTCTCACTATGGCATGAGATGCAGGTTATTTTAGGGGCAAGGTCATCTTCAAGAAGGCTTTTGTTGCTCTCTACAGCAGGGTTGGTGTAGATTCTTCCAGCAACATTATGGTTGGTTGTTGTGTGGCATCTGGTGCAGGTGAAATTTTTACCATCTACCCCCATGTGAACATCAAGGTTTCTGTTGGGTTTTATCAAAGATGTGTCTAAATCGCCATGTTTAACACCATCTCCGCCGCCCCCCTTAAAATGGCACTCTCCGCAGTGGCTTCGATCTGGCAGACCTATATTTCCAACCGCTTTTTTAATATCATTTTGTATCTCTGCCATTATCTCTTTAGTCTCTTCATCATCGTCAGAAGCAAACTCTTTTATGTCATCAAACGCCTCTTTGTAGTTGAACTTGGTCAATCCATGACATTTTAGGCAGTTGACCTCTCCATTGATGCTATCCCAACCTGTGTGGCAGCTAAGGCAGGCTTTATCTTGCATGTTGTTGCTCGATAGACAAAAGTTATTAATTGAGTATCCAGCCTTGCCATACCTTCTGCTCTTTTTATCAGCTTTATCAGTTGATTTAAAATCTGCTTTAAAATCCTCTTCTGAGGCAAGCCATGTCCAGTGAATAGTCTTATGAAACTGTGATGCAGCCTCTGAGTGGCATGATAAACAAGCCTTAGTTATCTCATCGCCAGACATGAAATTTTTTTTAAGCTCCTCATGCTTTGAGTGGTCGGTCGTAATCCATCTGTGCTCTCTTTTAACTGCCTGCCTTGCCATTGTTCTGCCGATTGGCTCTTCACTTGCAGATAAATCAACTGGTGTTAGAGTGGCAATCATGGCAAAAATCATCATGCAGATAAATAGTTCAAAAGCGGATAGTCGATTTAAGATTCTAATTTTTTTCATTATCAACACTCCATCTCCATTGTTTTTGCAACAGGGGTAAAGCTAAACTCTACCCCTGTGCAGTTTAATTATTTTTTTTATCCAATTTTTTATTAAAAACTCAACTTTAAAATTAGAGCTATTTACAGGTTGCAGGAGTTGGAGAATCAGCAGCTCCGCTGTAGAGGTAGGTATAAATATCTTCAAGATCCTCTGGTGTTAATTTTCCCCACTCTTCGCTACATTTAAAATCTGCAAAATCTTTGGTCTCAAACACCTTTTTCCACTGCTCCATAGTTTTATCTGATGGATTTACAATTGGTCTTTCAGATTGAACTTCTCCTCTCTCCATACAGGCTTTGTAAACTTTTCGGTAGGTGTATTTGCCTTTTCTGCCATTACCAGTTGGCTCTCCTGCAAAGGATATAGCTGTAAAAACTGCAAATAGAACCACTGCCATAACTGAAATAAATACCTTTTTTGCGATCTCTTGTTTTCTCATTTTTTTAAAATCTCCTTATAGTTTATAGTAGTTTATAAAAATAGTTAAGGGTTAGTGTGATTTGAAATATATTTATAGCAACCACAAAACAATACAGCAATGAGCGTGCCACAATATAACCTGTTGAATTTCCTATATTGATAACATTATTATTGTTAATATTAATAGCATCGTGTTAATGTTAATTATTAACCGTTAATATTAATAGTTTACACTATAATAATAGGCTTTAAAATAACAAAATGGATATAATGGATATTGGAAAATATTGGCGCCCCATAATTGAGGCTGTTCACGATGGTGTGATGATAGTCAACTCAAAAGGTGAGATTATTGTAGCCAACAGCACAGCCCAACTTATGACAGGATATACAGAAAAAGAGCTTCAAGGCAAATCGTGCAGAACCCTTAACTGCACAGGCTGCATAATTATCGGCAAGGGTGAGGGCAAATTATGGTGCGGACTCTTTTCGCGAGGCATCATAAGAGACAAAAAGTGCCAGATAGTCAATAAACAGAACCGTGCGGTCCAAATTGTTAAGAGTGCCTCAGTGCTTTATGATGACAATGGAGATATTGTAGGGGCTGTTGAGACTCTAAAGGATATATCTGATAATGTCCGTTATCAAAATGAACTTATATCTCTAAAAAAGACCTATATGTTAGATGATGGATTTCATGGAATTGTTGGAAAAAGCCCTGTTATGCAATCTCTATTTGAGGTTATTGAAAATGTGGCAGCATCAGATACACCAGTTATGATACTTGGCAAAAGCGGAACAGGCAAAGAGCTTGTAGCAAGGGCTGTGCATGAGACTGGTCTTAGAAATGGAAAACCTTTTATAAAGGTAAATTGTGCAGCACTTAATGAAAACCTCTTAGAGAGTGAGCTTTTTGGTCATGTTAAAGGCTCATACACAGGTGCAGATAGAAACCGTATCGGAAGATTTGAGGCAGCACATGGAGGCTCTATCTTTTTAGATGAGATAGGCGATATTCCAATGCCAACCCAAGTAAAACTTCTTCGTGTGCTTGAGGAAAAAAAAATTGAAAAGGTTGGAGATAATGTCTCTATTGATGTTGATGTCCGTATTATCACTGCTACAAATAGAGATATTGAGTCTCTTGTTCGGGCAAAAAAGTTTAGAGAAGACCTATTTTTTAGAATCAATGTCTTTCCCATAAACTGCCCGCCTCTTGCTGCACGATACGAGGATATTCCCATTATTATACAGCACTTTATAGAGGTCAATGTAAAAAAGACTGGAAAAAATATTCTTGGCTTTTCTCCAGAGGCTATGCAACATATGATGAGATACCAGTGGCCCGGCAATGTAAGAGAGCTTAGAAATGCAGTTGAGTATGCTTTTGTGCTCTGTCATGGTAGCATTATAACCCCTGAACATCTGCCAGATAAGCTTCTCCACTCAGAAGATATAAGAGAGCTTTATAAAAATATTTGCGAGCAAACTCATCAAAAAGAGTGGGCAAAACGACAGAAATCTGAATCCATAGAGGATGAAAAGAAAAGAGTTTTGCAAAGTTTAATTAAATCAAATGGCAATCAATCTAAAGCCGCTGATCTGCTTGGCATTAGCAGGGTAACTATCTGGAAGAAGATTAAAAAGTATGGTATTGATGTGAAAAGAAAATAGAAAATTAGACCAACTATCTCTTAATATGTCATGTTACACAGCAACATAAGTAATCTTTAATTTTTTAAGTTCTTCAAATGCTATTTTTAAAGC
>JADFZO010000114.1 GCA_015232465.1 Desulfamplus sp. | reverse complement strand
AAATTCTAAAAATCGCTACTCATTAACTAATCAATAACCAGTTTTCAAAGATCAAAATAAAAAAACTTTTTGAACCGACCTTTCCTTAATCAAAAGATTTAAGTTGAGATCACTCTCAAAAAGATTATGCTAATATACACGATAAAAAATTCATGTCAATAGTTTTTTAACATAAAAATAACTTTTCCCTAACACGCCTCTAACAGTTTAGCTTTTGTTATTAAAACAAGCTCTATTTTAATAACAATCCATGTGGCAAACTTTCACCATATAAAATCTTTTTTTCAAATGACTCCACAGGTACAAACTGCTTAACCATAATTAAAGAAGATTCTTTTGCCTGCATCTTTTCAAGCCATTGAATTACAATATTGACCAAGTCTTCTCCAATATCTCTTGTCCTATCACCTGTTTTTCTAACTATCTGTGTAACAGTCGAAATAATTGGAGAGTTAGGCGTGGTTGACCAATCAATTTTCAAAAGTTTTTGAATCCAGTGTGCAACCTCTTTTGCTGGAACAACCCTATCCACAGAGCCATATAAAAGCTCCCTTGCACCAATTCTGGATAGCACCCAAAAAAGCTGCTTTGCTGTTTTATCAGGCTTTAACAATGCAATCGCCTTTCTTGCCAAAGAGATTTTATCTTTTACAAGCAATCGCTCCATATTGGCAACAGCCATCCATATCTCTGTTATCTCTTGAAGAGAACAACTTTTTTTTGTGTTTCGATTGGAATCAGATAGAAGATATGGGCTAATATTTTGGAAAAAAAGGCGCTGCTGTCCAGCACTTAATCCCCCTGCAATCCTTCTGCAAAATATCCACCACTCCAAAGTATTTTGTTTATACTTAGGAAATATTAAACCAGTTAAATATATTTTCCAAAGTTGCCGTATTCGCTCTGAATCAAAGGCATCTCCAAATCCAGGGCGAACACAAAAACCTGTTAAATTGAGCCATCTTACCTCATGTTCAGGGCTGTTTTTTCGTAAATCAGCATTTTTAATAAGACAATCTGCAATTGCCCTTAAAAAAGAAAGAGGCCAATCATCTTTTTTTTTCTCAACCATAGCCTCAAGATTTTTTGTAATAAGTTTAATATCTTGCTTTTGCGAAGATTGCTTAAAAGTGATCTCTATAAAATTGCAAGCATCTTCTATCAGCTCATTATCAAACACTTCACTATCTTTAGCCTCACCTTTTGAGGCATCTCTTAGCTGAAACTGCAATCTCCATCTATGATTGCTGATAGTTGATCGACACCACAGAGATAGAGTTCCCATCTCTGTATATTCTGGCTCAATAGTTACTGGAACATGGTCAATTTCACCCCTTTTTCCAAATCTAATTATTGTATGAAGCGGTGTCATCGGGGTTAAGGAGTCATCAATATCAATAATATCACCACTAACGTCTCCAGAACGAAAACTTGAACTAAATATATTAAATGACACGGGCTGATTTGTGATAACCTCAAACTCCATATTTGGCAGTTTAATTGCTGTCCCCTCATCAAGTCCACGCTCTACAATGCAGATTGCCTTAGAGCTATCATCTTTAGAAATACCAACATAATAGCTTCGAGGACTACCACTTCCAACCTTAACACCTGTTCCATGTTTAACAAGCCCATAATAAGATGCTCCAAGTGCAACCGATAGATCAGGTGATGGATTTTCAAGTATTTTAGGAAAATCGGTATTGTCGCAGGAAAACCACCTTCTAATTGAGCTTCTAATCTTTTGCTGAACAATCTCTGGTTTAAGAGAGCCTCCATTAAATAGAATAAAGTCAGGCATAGACTCTTTGCCAAGTATTGATTTTATGTTTTGCCTATGTTTTTCTAAAAACCAACCAATATGACGTGTAATTGATGGCTCTTGTTCATAGGGGAGTCCAAACTCTGCAATTGCTCTGCCCATCTTTTTTTCACCATCTTTTGACGGCTCAACCTCTGGAAAAAAGCCTTCACTCAAGATATTTTCAAGCTCAGATTTTGTTAAATCTGCTGCTAATGTGCCTGCAATCAAGGAGCTTCCCTCTCCTTTTATGGTAATTCTAACGCTATTTACACCATCATCTAATATTCGCTCTTTAGCTGACCTGCATTTGTGGCACAAAGTTTTCCACTTATCAGAGCTTAAAGGCTCTTTTTTTGTAAATTTAGACTCAATAAATCGTGCTAAGGCAAGATCGATGTTATCGCCTCCTAAAATAAGGTGATCCCCAACTGCAAGCCTCTCAAAACGTGGACTTCCCTCAACACTTTTAAGTGATATAAGTGTAAAATCAGAAGTTCCGCCTCCAACATCACAAACCAAAATCAGATCATCAGGCTTTACATGCTCCTGCCAATCATACTCATGCTGCACAAGCCAGCTATAAAACGCTGCAAGAGGCTCTTCAAGAAGTGTAAGAGTTCTGCCAAAGCCTGCCTCTCGTGCTGCTTCTAAGGTAAACTCTCGTGCTGACTCATCAAATGAGGCTGGAACAGTAATGACAACATACTGATTTTCAAGAAAATCATCTTCATCTTTAAAAGAGTGGTTCCAAGCCTTTTTAATATGCCTTAAATACTCAGCAGTGGCTGTAACTGGAGATATTTTAGAGACATGTTCAGAACCCCACGGCAATATTTTTGCTTGGCGATCTGCCCGTGCGTGGCATAGCCAGCTTTTAGCAGATGAAACAAGCCTTGAAGGGAGTTGTGAGCCATGCTCTCGTGCAAACGTGCCAGCAAACATATCATTTTCACGTCTCCATGGGTGAATTATGGACTCCTTTGATATATCATACTCGCCAGGAATATATAAAAAAGAGGGAAGGACAGATGCAGAAGAGAACTCACCTGCCCCTGTTAACTGGGGGATTTTAAATATTTTAATTGCTTTGACTCTTTGTTGATGAGAGCTATTTTCTCCTATTTCAGCCATATCTATATAAGATACAGCAGAGTTTGTTGTGCCAAGATCAATTCCTACAACATATCGTCTATCCTGAAAATCCAACTTGTTCTCCAATCAGCTTATATTTTAATCTCGTGCCCTTACATTTAGCTCTAATCGCCACTTTCTATCATCATCTCTTGAACATGCCCAAAACTCAAGGGTTCCAACCTCTGTTACCTTAACCTCAAAGGTAACTGGAATATAGCTCTCATCGCTACCTTCAAGAGTGGTTTCAATAGATGTCATCTCAACAATATCTAAATCTTGCCAATCATCAACAACACTACCAACTTTATCTTCTCGCCTTGTAGATGAGGTCATAATATCAAATTTCACATTTTCGCCAACTACAAGGTTAAATAGCCTATCTTTGCACTCTGCGTAAGACCCCTCCTCCATACCAAATGGGGCGATGCAAAGTGCTCTTGTTGGAATTGGAATTCCAGGAACAGCAGGCATAGAGGCTTCAATTGCCATGTAGTATGATTTTCCAAGTCCACCCCGTATTTTTATCCCCTCACCTCGTGCAGCATATCCATAATAGGCAGCCCCTCGAGCAACTGAGAGATCAAAATCAATAGCTTCAATTTCACGAATTTGGCTATCTTCTTGACTTAAATCAGTATTATGTTCGCTTTGAGATTTATATTGATTCTGCCAATTTTGCAAAATCTGCATAACTCGCCCTCTAACAATAGGGGATTTCATCACACCGCCATTAAAAATAACAGCAGTTGGCAGCATCGGATTTCCATCTTGATCCCTGTGAGTTGAGAGAAATTTGGCAAGATGTCGAGTTATTGCAGGATCAGCCTCATAAGATAGACCAAACTCCTTGATACCTGACTTATTTGATGATTTTGGTCTATCGCTTAAATCGCACACAGGAAAAAAACCATCAAGCACAACCTTTTTCACATCAAGAGTTGAAATATTTTGTTTAATCGTCCCTTTAATTAACCCCGAACCTCTACCAAGAATTGTTATCTGATACTCCTTTGGCTCACCATCTTCTGAATTGCCGTCAAAATTATCTTTTAAAAGAGCCTCTTTTGCTTTGCAACATGAGCGGACAAGCCCTCTCATCTGCCAAGCATCTAATTTTTTATTACTCTCTTTTAGCTTTGCTGCCATAAAATATGAGAGTGCAAAATCAATATTATCGCCGCCAACAAGCAGATGATCACCAACTGCAACACGCTCCAACTCAAGAGTTCCTTTTTCACCCTCTTTTACCTGAATAAGGCTAAAATCACTTGTTCCGCCTCCAACATCGCAGACAAGAACAACATCGCCTTTTTTAACGCTTTTTCGCCATTTATCGCTACATTTATCAATCCAAGAGTAGAGTGCTGCCTGTGGCTCTTCAATCAAAACAATATCTTCAAATCCAGCAAGTTTAGCAGATTTAACAGTCAACTCACGGGCAACAGCATCAAATGAGGCTGGAACAGTTAAATAGATTATCTGATTTTGAAGTTGGGAAGAAGATGGGTCAGATTGTGCAATTTCACTATTCCACGCATCTTTAATGTGGCTTAAAATTGCACAAGATGCCTCAACAGGCGAAACTTTTTTAATATCATTAGATACGTTATCCCAAGGAAGAATTTGGGCTTCACGATCCACAGATTGGTTGCAAAGCCACGATTTTGAAGATGATATAAGTTTTTGCGGAACTTCTGCCCCCCTCTCTCTTGCAAACTCTCCAACAGCAAGAAAATCTTTAAAAGAGCCATCAGAAGATAAGTTAGCCCATGGCAACTTTAATGATTCACTAGCCATCTCATGCCCATCTTTTACATACAAAAATGATGGCAAGGAGTCTCTTTTATCAATAACTCCAGCATCTGTAAGCTGTGGAATCTGAAAAATTTTTATTTCAGATTGACCAACATCTCCACTATCGCCATTTTGAGTATCTGAATAGGCAACAACGCTGTTTGTGGTTCCAAGGTCTATTCCAACAATATAACGGGGATTTTTTTCCACTTAAAAACTCCGTAACTCTTTATTTAAAGTTTATTAAAATGGCATAAAATAACATCACTCAATCTCAACTTCAGCAGGTGCAATAGTTGATGAGTCAAGAGTATCAGCCAATCTTGGTATCTCCTTTTTTCCTGCTCTCCAACCCTTGTGCCTTACAATACCTTTAAATGGCGGTTCACCAGAGACATTGCCAGTAAGTTTTATAGAGTCTGGATCAAATCCAATAGGTATCTCGATAGGTTCACCCTCCTCCTTGCTCAATACAGGTTGGGGCGAGATATATTTTTCTACCGCCTTTTTACAATCTTCTTGAATACTTCTTACAGCAGCACCAATCTGCTCATCATCGTAAAGGCTTAAATCTTCGCTAAAAAAATCAAGAATACGCCCCTCACGCTGAAGCACAGATAAAAAGTGCAAAAACATACGGCGTTGACGTTCCTGTTCAATTCGTTGATCCGCATAATCTTTTTTATCTTCATGCTCAGTAGCTGCAATTGTGCTTTTATCTGATTTTAGGGCTTTAGCTGGATCAACTGGTGATTTTTCTAACGAAAAGAGCGAAGAGAGTGAAACCTTCATAACAAACCAAAGAAAAATGGCTGATAAAAGAAAAAAGGTTGAAGTTATAGGCACGATCCAGACAAAAAAGTTATCCAACAATAGGTTAATGTTTTTTGAAACATCAGAAAGAGTCTGCAAAACAATCTCAACCCCAAATCCAGGTATAACAAATTTTAAATCACCTTCTGATAACATGCCAATTGCAAATTGACTAAGCAGAATATAGAGACATATATTTACTAATGTAGCCAATAATGCCATAAAAAGAGCAATAACCACTAACGATTTTAAAGAATATACCTTTGAGCTGTCCAAAACTTACCTCTCCTGTTAATTTGCTTTTATGCCTTTATCTTCTTCTTGTTAAAAATTATGACGCTACAATATAAAAAAATAACCATACCGTGGTCGATATGGTTATCAATAATAGCACAAATCTTGTAATTATCAAGCCATACAAGATATGAGCTTATGCTAAACAAATGCTTTTACTTCAAAAAATCCTCTAATCTTGTACAACAATAATATCTTTGTTAAGCTCAAATATCTTATCACCAATACCTTTAACCTTTTTAATATCTTCTGGAGCTTTAAACTCGCCATTTGCCTCTCGATATTCAACAATAGCAGCAGCAATTTTGGGTCCAACCTTTTTTAGTAGAGAACTAAGCTCTATGGCGTCAGCTTTATTTATATTCACGGTTTTTATATTAGCATCAACTTTTGGGGCTTCTTGCTCATCAGATTTTACCTCTTTTACTTCGGTGGTTTGTGGCTTTTCGCCATCTGTCTTAGCATCAGATGCTAAAGCAGAGAATGCAAATAAGGCTACAAATACAAAAATAGTGATCACAAAAAAGCTCTTTTTAACTGACATAATCTTCTTCTCCTTTAATTTAATAGATTAAAAAAAATAAAAAACCATTACATATAAG
>JADFZO010000113.1 GCA_015232465.1 Desulfamplus sp. | reverse complement strand
AGTCAAGAACTTAACTTTTAATTTTATACGGGCGGTGAGCATGAAATATCCTATTTTAACTGAAAAGCAGCTTGATGCTATTGATCAGATACTTCAACAGAAACTTATCAAAGCTGGTGTAAGAAATGTTATGCTTATTGACATGGCAGGCAATACTATTTCAAAACAGGATAATGGGCAGTTCAAGGTTGATACAATGGCATTTGCAGCGTTAGCCGCCGGTAACTTTGCAGCTGTAGAGGCTATGGCAAAACTTGTTGGAGAGTCGGAATTTTCACTTTTATTTCATAAGGGAGAGACCGCAAGTGTCCATTTCAGTAAAATAAATAAAGATTTTCTCCTGATTACCATGTTTCAGAAAGATATATCTTTGGGTATTATACGTCTAAAGGTTACTGACACTATTGATGCTCTTAATAAGATTATTTATGGCTGATTAATTTATGGTCTTTGTTGTGGGAAGGAGGATAAATCTTGGCTTTTATCAATATTAAAACCAAAGAGGTTCAGGTAAAGATTGTCTATTATGGACCTGGCAGAGGTGGTAAGACGGCAAACCTTGAGTATATATATAGTAAATACCGAAGCAACATTACGACTGAAATGGTTAGTCTTAAAACTCATGATGACAGAACACTCTTTTTTGATTTTCTACCGTTTGATGTTGGTAAAATAAAGGGGTATGATGTATCAATACAGTTATACACAGTGCCCGGACAGGTAAAATATAATGCAACGAGAAAACTTGTGTTAAAGGGTGTTGATGGTATTGTCTTTGTAGCTGATGCCACATCAGAGAGAAGACAGAGCAATATTGATTCATTTAACCAGCTTAAAGAGAATCTTGAGTCATACAATCTTGATATAAACACCATGCCGCTTGTGATGCAATACAACAAATATGATTTAAAAGACTCTGGGGTTGCTCTTCTTTCACCGCAAACCATGCAGCAAGATTTAAATAGTCAGTTGCGTGCACCAGCCTTTGCAGCAAGTGCTCTTGTTGGTGGTAATGTTATTGCCACACTAAAAAAAATCATCTCATTGACTTTATCGTCAATTCAAGATCAACTCTTTTAAGGAATAAAGCTCACTTTTTTAAGGAGGTGTAAATTTGGACACACTATCTACTACAAACAACAGTAATTCTCTAATCAGTGAGCTAAAGCGATTTGTGCTCTTGATTGAGAGTGGTGCAATAGACGATGTGAGTCAGCAGATCATCAAAATAACAGATAGTTTAGCTTTGCAGTGGCAGCACGACAAAATTATTGGCACATTTATCAAGATGATCCGTGCATTGGCAGACTATGCAGCCTCTAAAAAGGGCAATGTCAGTGCAGATGTTATCTCTTTAATAGAGTCTCTTACAAATCAGGTGGATAGGCTTACAACGCCACCTGACATTGATCTGTCAATTTCAAAAAAGCAGGCGATCTTATCTGAAGAGATTGCAAAGTATAATAGCCTCAAGCAGCAGATAAAATCTGGTTCTCAGCAAAAGGGGGCAGATTCAGATTATAGCCCAGAGATCAACATAGGTTTAATTGCTGAGATTAAAAGTGTTATCTTATCGTTAGAGTGGGAGATAACAGATGAGTTGATCCACAAATTAGATGGAGAGGTTCAAAAGCTCCAATCTCATTGGCATAATAGTAAGATTCACCTCTCCTTTCTTCAGATGTTTAAAAGCATTGGCAGTTATCTAATAAGTAAAGGGGCAAGCAGCCACCCTAACTCTATTTTGCTTCTTAACACTCTATACAAAAATTTTGAGCAGATAGCATTAAATCCCAATATGACAATGGCTGAGAAAAAAGATATTCTAATGAGCGACATGAAGAGGTTTAATGAGTTTAAGCAGCTTGTTGCCTCGTCTTCTTCTAAGCCTGTCTCTTCTGCTCCTGTTGCCCCAACTCCTCCTAAATCCGCACCTTTAAGGCAATCTGCCCCAGTTGGAGTTAGTCCAATGGATGATCTGATTGGAACAAAGAGCAGCAGTAACCTCTCGCCTGTAGATGATCTTATTGAAGAGATACACATGCTTCAAGAGTCAGGTGGAAGCTCCAGCGATAATAGGGGTGGGTATGGCTCTGGTGGTGGGGTTACGAATCCTGAAATTAAAGAGGTTATTCCAAATAGACTTAAAACTCAGCCAATCTCTGAGATTCAGACACGATTAGATGCTTTTTTTGATGAAGATGAGCCTCTATCAGATTTTTCATTTGCTGATTCAGGTGATGAGGTTGTCCCTTATAAAGAGGAGATCAAAGCTGATATTGATGAGATCAAAGAGGCAGTGATACCACAATCATCTGATGATAGTATTGTGTTAGATGGCGATGAGCTTGAGTTTGAAGAGTTGAATGATAGTGAAGTCGGTGAAGTCGCACAAGCAATAACTGACGATGGTATGGTTCCTTATGAGGTTGAAGATGACCTTTTTGAAGAAGAGGATAAAGGTATTGAAGCATCAACTGATTTTGCTGCGAGGGTACCCACCGTTGATGCCAAAAAGGAGCAAGTATCAGAAGAAGCTAAAGAAGATGATATTGATGAGTCTGTAAATGTTGTTGCTGATATTCAAAATGTTGAGGCAAACGGTGATGATATGGAGCTAATTGAGGAGCTTCAATCTGCTGTTGGAATGTATTTGGCTCACATTGGTAGCAGTGATGTTGATGCTATCAAAGATAAAATTGATAAGTTGGAGAGAGGTTCTGCATCTAAATCTGACAGGCTTATTCTGCTTGGAGTTATCAAAAATTTGGTTGACTATTTAAAGACCTCTTCAAGTGAGCAGCCACCACCCTCTTTGGCTCAACCAGCTTTATCTGTTGAGCAATCGTTATCGCAACAATCTTCTTTATCAGCAGAGCTAAACGAGGAGCATTTAGATATTGAAAAGAAGCTCACAAAACCTGTTGGTTTTTGGGATAAAATCAAAAAGATGTTTGGATTTTAAAGTTTTATGATTATAGATTAAAAAAATCAGATAAAAATATAAGGAGCGTGGAGAATTGATTTTCTTTTGCGAAGATTGTGGAACAAGAAATAGCTTAACAGATGAGTATATCAAGCAGGGGATTGTCGAGTTTAGGTGTAAATCTTGTAATTATTTAAACTCATATCCACTGCCAGGAACAGAGCGTCAATCTAAGTTGGAGATACCCCCACCAAAAAAAGGTACAAAGCCTTTAACTAATAAAAAATTAAGCAAGAGCACAAAATAAAATAGATACTACACAAAATAAAATTAACATACAAAATAGCATAAAATAGGAGGTATTAATGGGAGCACAGACGATCATTTTAATTTTTACTTTGATTATTTATATGATTATTATTTTTGTATTTAACAAGGCTCGCAAGAAATATTCAGGCGGAAAGGTTGGGGAGGTTATCAATCTTATATTGGTTACAGTTGCACTTCTTTTTGTTGCAGATTATGCAGGAATTTTATCAGCCTACGTTGATAAAGAGATGATCGATATTATAAAGGCTCTTTTTAGAACAGCAGGGTTATCGTTTCTTGCTTACGGTGGGGTGCGTGTAGCAGATTCATAAATTTAATCTTAAAATTTGTGGGTGCTCTTGATTTGTAAACTTAAAAAAAAGATGCACCCGCCTTTTATTTTCAACCATCTGCCTCTCATCACCTCCCCCCGTAGTCTAATGGAATTAGCTAAAAAAGGAGAATATCCCCTTGCCTTTGCTACGTTTTTGCTCTTTGCCATCTTGATTAGATGTGATGTTACTAATAATTGTAGTAACATCATTCACAATTCGGCTCTTTTCTACTGACTCTGTGTGGTATTTTTTAACGTATCCAATTATATTTTCAACCTCTTTTAATATATTCTGCATAGGGTTCATTCCAAGAATACCAGCTATTGTTTTTAGAACCAGCGTTGTATATTCGTTAAATCCATTAATTAAAATCTCTTTTGCGTTATCCTCTTCATTATCAATTGCCTCTATCTGTGCGATAATTGACTTAATGTTGGAGTTTGCGTGGTTCAAGGGGTGATAATTTTCCAACACCTTTTTAGAGTCCTCTGGAAGATGCTCCTTTACCTCATTAAATAGCGATGATGCTCTATCTCCAAGTTCATGCTCAATATTTTTGATAACAGATTGAAGAATATCGTTATAGACAGTAATAACAGCAGAATACTCCTCTTTGCCTGTTGCTCCATCACTTAATTGAACCTCCTCTTTTTGTTCAATAAGTCCATAGGAGTTAAGCGAAAATATAATCTTATAGACAGCAAACTCATCATAACCACTCTGGGCAACTATTTGACGAATAGTTCGATTTCCATCAATAAGAGATAGGATTCTCCACTCATTTGCATTTAATCTAATCTCATCCTCTTTATTTTGAACATGTCCCGTGATTTTGAACACAAGATTTTCACTTGTTATTACAGTATTTAGCACAGATAGCTCATCAATTCGCCTTGATGCTTCAAGAATGAGCTTCATCGGGTTTAGCTGAGTTACAACCATACCCTCTAAATTGAGCTTAATATCTTTATATTCAAATTTTCCCTTTTTCCATAAAAGCAGACTATAAAGAATCTCCTCTACCTGTTTTGTGTTGTATTTTTTGAGCGTACTCATGGTTACATATCCTTTATCAACAAGGATTTTACCAAGAGATAATTTCTGCTCACGAGCAAGGGTAAGACATTTTTGCAACTGTTCTGCTGAAATAATCCCATCACGCCGCAAAATATAGCCAAGACGAGACTCTTTTTGGGAGCCAGTAGCATAAACAATGGTTCCCTCCTCAAAAAAGACCTTACACTCATTATCTCCACTTGTTACTCTAAGCATACCAGTTTTTTGGTCATTGCAAAGAAGCTGAAGAATACTTGTCAAAAACAAGCCCTCAAAATCACCTTGAAGATTCATAGCCCAACTCTCTTGTTTAAGGGTTATTTTTATTGTGTTGCCAATAGATAATCCACTGTAATAATATGGTAGAGCAACAGATATTTAGCCCATACTATAAAATATTGATACAACTGACAATAAAAAAAATAGATTATAGATTGCCTTTAAATTCAAACAAATATTTTCACACATCTTGCAAGCACATTCAATAAAATTATGATATTGTTAAAAAAATGGGGGGAGATAAAATATTTTATGGATATATTTTTAACAGAAAAACATAAGATCGTAAGACATTCAGTTAGAGAGTTTGCACGCCGTGAGATTTTGCCTATTGCAAAGGAGATTGACGAGGAGCAGCGTTTTCCTTGGGAAGTTATAGATAAAATGGCAGCACTTGGCTATTTTGGCATTCAAGCACCAAAAGAGCTTGGCGGTGTTGGCATGGATACAGTTAGTTACATCATAATTATTGAAGAGTTGTCAAAAGCCTCTGCATCATTGGGGCTTTGCCTATCTGTTCACAATAGTGTTGCTCTATATCCTATTCTTAAATTTGGCAACAAATCTCAGCACGAAAAATTTGTGCCTGACCTTGCAACTGGTAAAAAAATTGGGGCATTTTGCCTAACTGAACCAAATGCTGGATCAGATGCCTCTGCAATTGAGGCTACTGCTATAAAAAATAGTGATTACTATATTGTAAATGCAAACAAAGCATTTGTAACTAACGGCGGAGTTGCTCAAACATGCCTGATTTTTGCCAAAACTGACCAATCAGCAGGAGCAAAGGGGATTAGTGTAATTATTGCACAAAAAGGAAGTGTTGGGTTTGTTGTTGGAGAGGGTGAAAATTTATCTGGTATGAGGGCAAATCCAGTCTGTTCGATTAGGCTCAATGAGTGCAAAATTGATAAATCTAACCTTTTAGGAAAAGAGGGGCAGGGGCTTAAAATAGCTCTTGCAGCTCTTGACACTGGACGGATTGGAATTGCAGCTCAAGCTGTTGGAATTTCTCAAGGTGCACTTGAAGAGGGGATAAAGTACGCAAAGGAGCGGATTCAGTTCAATGTGCCTATTGCAAAGCATCAATCAATACAGAACATGATTGCAGATATGGGAACTCAAGTAGAATCTGCCCGCCTTATGGTCTATCGTGCAGCCATTTTAAAAGATATGGGAAAGCCATTTTCAAAAGAGGCGGCAATGGCAAAGCTTATGGCAAGTGAGACTGCAAGTCGTGTTGCAGATATGGCTGTTCAGATTCATGGCGGATATGGCTACTCAAAATCCTATCCTGTGGAGCGTTATTACCGTGATGCACGTATTACAAGGATTTATGAGGGGACAAGCGAGGTTCATCGCATGGTCATTGCAAGGAGTCTGCTTGGGTAGGGTTAAATAGGGGAGGAGGGGAGGGGTGAAGCGTGCTGCACCACCCCCTCAAAGTAAGCTGCCTGTGCGGCAGTGAACGCGTTTCGCTCTCTTGGCTTATCATACCATCTCTATTTTAAATTGACCATACACGAAATTAATGTCATATAGTTTACTCAAGTTTCGCATATAAAAATAGAGCGGTTTTAAGAGTATAAATAATTGATTTTATATGTATTTTTTTCTTGAAAGCAACTCCTAAATAAGTAATATTGA
>JADFZO010000112.1 GCA_015232465.1 Desulfamplus sp. | reverse complement strand
ATATGGGAATATCTGATGAATTACAAGAGCGTTTAACAGATTTCATGCAAGTTTGGAAAAAAATAATGGAAGAAATTTACGATATGATATATCTCAAATTAAGATGGTCTAAAGCTCAACAAGCTGCCCCGCATCAAGTTTAAAGGCTCTATCACACCTATTTGCAAGCTCCATGTTATGAGTTACAACAATTAAAGTCATGGCAGAATTTGCGACCAAATCAAAAAGAAGATTTGCAACCTGCTCCCCAGTTTTTGTATCAAGATTGCCAGTTGGCTCATCAGCAAGCAAAATTGCTGGTTTAACAACAATTGCCCTTGCAATTGCAACACGTTGGCACTCTCCGCCGCTCAACTGGCTTGGTAGATGGCTCTTTCTTGATTCAAGTCCAACCTCTTTTAATGCCAAATCTGTTCTATCTTTAATATCTTTTGCCTTTAATATCTCAAGTGGAAGAGATACATTCTCCTCAGCCACAAGGTGGGGCATCAGATGAAACTGCTGAAAGATAATCCCAATATTTTTTGCCCTAAACTTTGCAAGAGCATCTTCATTCATAAAATTTAGATTTTGCCCATCAATTAAAATCTCACCAGCATCAGGGGTGTCAAGACCAGCAAGCAGAGCCATGAGCGTTGTTTTGCCGCTACCAGATTGTCCTGTAATTGCAACTGTTTGCGATTTACCTATTTCAAAATTTACATTTTGAATAACATCAAGACGACCATGCCCAGCTTGCAAGTAGGATTTATAAAGCCCTTTTACTTCAACTATCTTTGTAATCATAATTTTTCCAAAATATATGGCAGAACATTTTTAGCAACAATCTTATAACCATCAGCGTTTGGGTGAACTCCATCAGGCTGATTGAGGTTGTAAAATCCTCCAACATCTTTAAGCAGATAGGGCATCAGGCTAATTTTATGCCGAGTTGCAAGCTCTTTAAAAACTGCTCTAAAATCTTGGGTGTATTTCTCCCCATAATTTGGGGGAATCTCCATTCCAGCAAGTATAACCTCCATTTTAGCATCAAGTGCAATCTCAATTGTTGAGTTTAGATTCTCCTCCATTGCCTTTAACGATAAGCCTCGCAGCCCATCATTTGCCCCAAGTGCAAGAAAGAGAATATCAGATTTTTGCCCCTGCTTTGGTTTAGCTCTATTTTTTAGATACCATTTAAGCCTTGAGACTGCACTGGCAGTTGTTGAGCCGCTTATTCCAGCATTGATTATCTCTAAGGTTTTGTAACCTCTATCTTTTAACATCTCATCAACAAGGGTTGGAAATGACTCTTCTGGCTCAACTCCAAAACCTTCAGTTAATGAGTCTCCAAGAAAGAGTATTTCTATTTTTAGCACTTTTGAACCATTATTTGAGAGGCTCTCCTCTGCCTGCAAATTTATAGATATGGGTAAAAAGAGAAAAATCATAACCATAGATATAATTAAAAATGGGTAGTTCATACTGTTTGACCTCTTTTTTTTAAATATTTAAAGCCTTAAAGAGTCCTCAATTTTGATCTGAAGCTGTGCAATTGTAATATCATTAATATCAAGGATAGCTGCCTCTTCACAGGCAAATATATCAACCTCTTGATTCTCAGCTATCCCGATTTTAAGTGATTGACAGACTCTATCAACAAACCTAATCATAACTAAAAGCAAATTTGCTGCGTCAAATTCACGAGCATGGTGCTCACGAACAATCGTGCAATACTGCTCAGGCAAACTCCACTCAGTTAAAAGAAGATTGCCATAATGGGTGTGCATCTTTATCACAATATCCTCAATCAACTTATGAGGTATAGTTAAGTTTTTAGACTTAATCTGATCCATAATAGATAAGAGGAAAAATGCCCCAACATCGTGAAGAAGACCAGCTAAAAAAGCCTCGTTTAAATTTTCATACTGATAATGTTTAGAAAGCCACTGAGTTCCAACAGCACAGCCAACAGAGTGTAGCCACATTTTATTCATAAGCTCTTGAATTGCAGGGTCTTGAGCTTTAAATGCGTTCTTCTGACAGACCAAAAGAACCATATTGGTAACTTCAACTCCACCTAATCGAATAACAGCCTCTTGAACGGTCTTAACTGACTCAAGCCCTTTATAAAATGAGGAGTTTGCTAATCTTAAAACCTCAGTGGTTAGAGAAATATCTTGTTTAATAAGATTGATAATGCGATCAAGATCAGGGTCGCTTTTGCTAATCTCCTTTTGCACTGTAAGGCTATTTTTATCCATTACAGGAAGTTTTGCCTTACCAGATTGCACATACTCATCTATAACATCAATTAATGACCGTTTTTTCTCCATATTTTGTTTTTTTAAAGACTCCAAAAAATAAAAAGATAGTTGTTAAAATATAGTTTTTAAGTAGCACCTAAAAGCCGTTTTATCTCAATCAGTGGCCTTGGATTGAGCAAACGGGGAGTGTGATGCAAAACCTCGTCAATCGTGGTTATTCCATAAGAAGCCTTTACAATTCCATCTTCAATTAAAGTTACTAATCCAGCAGATTCAATGCTTGTTCTACGAATATCGTGGCTTGTCTTTTTCTCTAAAATTGCATTTCTTACAGATTCATCAAGCACCAATAGCTCAAAGCAGGCGATTCGACCTTTGTAGCCTGTGTGTCGGCAAAATGAGCAGCCTCGACCCTTTCTAAACTTTCCACCATGAATATCTTTGACTGTATATCTAAGGCGTCTTAAATCTTGAATTGTCAACTTATAATCTTCAGCACATTTTGGGCAGACCCTTCTAAGCAGCCTTTGGGCAAGAACACTAACAACAGTTGATGAGATCATAAATGCCTCAATGTTCATGTTCATAAGCCTTACAAGTCCGCCAATGCTATCTTCAGTGTGAAAGGTTGTTATAACCTTATGACCTGTGAGAGCTGCTTGCACTGCTATCTCAGCAGAGTAGGTATCTCGAATTTCACCGATTACAATAACATCTGGGTCTTGTCTAACCATTGCACGCAAAGTTGATTCAAATGTTAAGTTGATTTTGGGATCAATTCCGCACTGGGCAATACCCGGAATCACATACTCAACAGGCTCTTCAGCAGTGATGATGCTTGTTTGCGGCGTGTTTAAGTGATCAATGCAGCTATAAACGGTTGTTGTTTTGCCTGAGCCTGTGGGACCAGTAACTAAAATAACCCCGCTTGGAAGCTCTAAAGCATCGTTATTAAATGCCTGAAGCATTCGTGGATACATGCCAATATCTTTTAATTTTACAAGCTCACGTTTAAGGTTCAAAAGACGCAAAACAACCTTCTCTCCAAAGACTGTTGCAAAAAAAGAGACTCTAAGATCAAGTTTATAGCCTGCATGATCAAACATGAGTCTTGCGTCTTGGTGTCGCCTTTTTTCTGTAATATCAGCTCCACACATAACTTTGATGCGGCTTGTAAGGGTTGGAATAATCTCAAGTGGTAGCTCTTTATAGAGATCAAGCACTCCATCTCTTCTAAAGCGAATCCTAAGGCGATCTGGCATAGGCTCAATGTGAATGTCGCTGATGTTATCATTTATAGAATCTACAACCATCTGATTCACAATTCCAACTGCAGAATCACTCGAAACTTGAGTCTGTTGATCTATAAGTCTGCTAAATAGCTTATGGGTTGCCTCTTTTATAGAGTTTTTAAGTGCAAAGCAAGGGAGAACCTCCTGTTTTAGAATCTCCTTTACCTTTTTTATATCATCAGTATCAGTAGGATCGATAAATGCAACTTGAACAGCATCATCTTGAATTTGTATAGGTATAAATGCACAACTCTCATACATCTTTGAAGGGATACGGTTAAAGAGTTTGATGTCAATATCAAGAAATTCAGGCTCTACAAATGGAAATCCAAGCTGCAAAGAGAGCACTTCAACCATCTTTTTCTCATCAACAATTCTGTGTGCAACTAAAATCTCACCAATCTTTTTCTTAGGCTTCTCTTCAGCCTGAATCTCAAATGCCTTTTGAAGATCATCGTTAGTGATAATGCCAAGCTCAACAAGAAGGCTTCCAATCCTTAAAGAGACATGGTTTTTGCGGATACTCTGCCACAGAGCATCGTCAGTAATATATCCAAGCTCTTTTAAGATGTGGATCATTGGTTTTGGATTGGGCAGCTTAGATTGAATACGCAGAACATATTCAACCTGTTGAGGTGTGATCAGCCCATCTTGTAAAAGCATAGAGACTATTTCGCCATACTCTTCTCTACCCTTCTCTTTATTTTTATCCATACGCTGTTACCAAATAGAGTCTGTTTAAAATTTACAAAAATAGATAATATTAAAAACAATTTCGATCTGTTTAATAGAATCAACTTTATCTGTCAAGCAAACATAAATGGTAATTATTGACTTGTAATGATTTATTCAAATAAATATAATGGCTTAAATAATTGGTATCTTGATTTAAGTTTTGATATTATAAGCAACATATTTAATAGGATTTTTAAGGTAATATATGGAATTTTTCTACTCCATAGATGATGAGAGACAAACTGAGATAAAGATAAAACGCTCTACTTTTATCTCTTCTTTACGGTATGTAGATAACATATCTGATGCTAAAGAGTTTATCTCTTATATCGCTTCTGAACATAAGATGGCAACCCACAACTGCTGGGCATACATTGTGGGCGATAAGGGTGATATAAGCCACTCGTCAGACAATGGGGAGCCTTCTGGAACTGCTGGAAAACCTATGCTAAATACCTTGCAGGCACATAACATGACCAACATATCAGCAGTTGTTACAAGATATTACGGCGGGGTTAAACTTGGTGTCAGAGGCTTAATTGATGCATATAGCCAATCTATTTTATCTGCAATTGAAGTTAAACCTTTAAGAAAGATAGTCAAAGTTAGAAAGTATATTGTTGATCTGCCCTACTCTTTTAATGAGACTTTGATTTATAATCTTAATAACTTACAGGCAAAGATTACAGATACTCGCTACTCTGATAAAATATCCCATGATGTTGAGGCAGATGAAGCGATTTGGCACAGTGTTGAGGCTCTGCTTAATGAATATCAAAGCAGTGGAAGATTGAAGTTTGGGGACTGTGCTCGCACCGTTCCAGACCGATGAAAAACAACAATATGTAGTATGATTTTAAGAGTCAAAAACACTACATATTGTATGCGAAAATAGTGTGAGTCCAGTGCCAGCCACTATCACTCCAACCAAAAGTTTCATTATTCAAAATTAGTTTTTAAATTTGGTTGATCCCTCTTACGCTCTCTTGAGCATTTGCACGATCCTCCAAATCTTTTGTCATATTATCAAGCTGTAAGATATTCTGTTTTGCTGATTCAACCATTTTTGACTCAATTTTAGATGCTTCGTCCATTCTGTTCATCAATATTTTGTAGGATTTTGTAAGATCATTAAGTTTAATTAAAGGGCTGTTTACAACTTCAGCAGTCAATGCAGCGTTATCCATTGCAGATTCAGCAATATCGACCATCAATTTACCCAAATAATCTTGAGATGATGCCAAAGCCTCAGCAATTTTTCGCTCCTCTTGCTGGGCAATAATCAGAGCTAAACCATTTTCCATAACAGGGCGTGTAAGATGAGTCATTGAAAGTACAGCATCACGCAAATTTTCATGGTTATCCATAGTTGTATTCATGGTGATAAAGAACTGAGAAAATGCGTTTTCCGTGATTTTAAGATTTTGAAGCCGTCTGATAATCTTTGCAACTGCCTTTTGCATAGTCATCTGTTGGGTCTGCTCTGTTAATTTAGGGCTAACCTCTTCAAGTTTAGAGGTTATAACTTGAAGCTGGTAACTTCTCAGCTTAAGATGTTTTTGTAGCTCTTTAAGATTTTTATAACGCTCTTCAATCTCAAGCGAATTTTCCAAAAGTTTGTCAGCCCCTGCCTCTAAAGATTGGATAATTGCATCTACCTGTGTTTGAACTGACTCAAACTTTTTTGCAATATCTGACAACACCTTTCCTACTCCAGGCACTTTACTAAAAAGACGGCTGAGCCAGCCCGCACTCTGCTGGCGTTTGAGCTGCTCAATTGCTGAGTATGGATTGATATTATCCATAATATTTCTAAGTTTTAAAAGATCATCAGGAATGCTCTTTTCTTTACCCGCAGCCATCTGATCCATCACCCGCCCTAAAGATGTTCGCATAAGTTTAAACGTATCATTAGCTTTGAGCTGAACATCTTCGCCAAGCATTGTTGCATCTCTTAAAGATGATCTGTCGTCAGGTTCGTTTAAGATTCGCTGTGCAATTTCCAATGCTATTTTTTCTGCCTCTGAAACTTTGGCTGGCTCAACACCTTGAGGTGGATTTTTATCTTTTAGAAGAATGGCAACTGTCTCTGGCAAACTATTATTGTCAACTAATGATGTAGAGTCTATTTCATTCATGGCTTATACCCCTTAAAATTAATTAGGTTTGATTTGGCTATTTTAAAGATTCAACAATCTTATCCATCATATTAGGTGAAGGCAAAGGAATTACAGAGCTTATCTTTTCAGGTAGTCCAACATCTTTGAGTATTCCAGGTTCATTATTTACACCCATTGCACCAGAGCGAAATCCAAATCTTTTCCACGCAATAT
>JADFZO010000111.1 GCA_015232465.1 Desulfamplus sp. | reverse complement strand
AATCAGGATACCAGTGTAAGGGTTCTTGAGACAGGTGTTAAGGTTATTGACCTTCTTGTTCCATTCCCACGCGGTGGTAAAATGGGAATGTTTGGTGGTGCTGGTGTAGGTAAAACCGTTATTATGATGGAGATGGTTAATAACATTGCTATGCAGCATGGTGGTATCTCCGTGTTTGGCGGTGTTGGTGAAAGAACCCGTGAGGGAAATGACCTTTACCATGAGATGAAAGATTCTGGTGTTCTTCCTAAATGTGCTTTGGTTTACGGACAGATGACAGAGCCTCCAGGAGCAAGAGCAAGGGTTGCACTTTCAGCTTTGACTTGTGCTGAATATTTCCGTGATGAAGAGGGTCAAGACGTGCTTCTGTTTATTGATAACATTTTCCGTTTTACTCAGGCTGGTGCAGAGGTTTCAGCAACACTTGGTCGTATGCCATCTGCGGTTGGTTATCAGCCAACACTTGCGGTAGATATGGGTGAGCTTCAAGAGAGAATCACATCAACTGATAAAGGCTCAATCACAGCGGTTCAGTGTGTTTATGTTCCTGCTGATGACTTAACAGACCCTGCTCCTGCAACCACATTTGCACATCTTGACGGAACGGTTGTTCTTTCTCGTCAGATCGCAGAGCTTGGTATCTATCCCGCAGTGGATCCACTTGATTCAACATCAAGAATTCTTGATGCTGCCTACATTGGAGAAGAGCACTATCATGTAGCAAGAACTGTTCAGCAGACACTCCAAAAATATAAAGAATTGCAAGATATTATTGCTATTCTTGGTATAGACGAGCTTTCTGACGAAGATAAAATCACAGTTCAAAGAGCAAGAAAACTTCAAAGATTTCTATCTCAGCCATTTCATGTAGCAGAGACATTTACTGGTATGGCTGGTAAATTTGTAAAAGTTGAGGATACTGTAAGATCATTTAAAGAGATTATTGATGGTAAGCATGATGATCTTCCTGAGGGTGCTTTTTACATGGTAGGCTCAATTGAAGAGGCTGTTGCAAAAGCTGCTAAAATGAGAGAGGGTAATAAATAACATAGGGGGTAAAAATGGCTGATAATATATTTTTAGAAGTAGTTACCCCTTCAAAGGCTGTTGTCAGTGAGGAAGCTCAGATTGTTGTAGCCCCTGGTTCAGAAGGTGAATTTGGTGTTCTTAAAGGGCACACCACATTTTTGACATCACTGAAACTTGGCTCTCTTAGATATAAAGATAGCTCTGGACAAGATAGAGTTGTTTTTATCAGTGGCGGATTTGCTGAGGTTCTTCCAAATAAGGTAACTGTTTTGGCTGAATCTGCTGAGAGACGGAAAGATATTGATGTTGAGAGGGCAAAACGAGCTAAGGAGAGGGCTGAAAAGAGGCTTACCTCTGCTGGTGCCTCTGACATTGATTTTGTAAGGGCTGAAGCTGCCTTGAGAAGGGCTATTCATAGGCTTTCAATAAAAAGTCTTGCCTGATTCTTTTAAAAAAATTGCTTTCCCTGATCTCTTAAATAATAAATAGTAGTCGATCTATAAATTATTTATTATGAGATTAGCAGAACTTTAATTAGATTTAAGAGGGATACTCAAACATCTAAAGGGGTGGAGTGGAGTATCCCTCTTTTTTTAATAATTTTTTCTATCTTTTAAGATTTCTTAGTGGTGTTATAGATGGAGATAAAAGAGTTTGGCGTTATTATACTTGCAGCAGGCAAGGGGACAAGGATGAAATCAGATACTCCTAAAGTTCTACACTCTATTCATGGTCAGACTATGATAAGTTTAGTGCTTAGGTGTGCATCTTCTCTGTTTGGTGAAAATATTGTTGTTGTAGTTGGTCATAAGGCAGAGTTAGTAAAGGCTGAGATTGACCAGCAATTTAAAGTCTCTTATGCTCTCCAAAAGGAGTTGCTTGGCACAGGCGATGCTGTAAGAGCTGCTATCCCTTTTTTAATAGATAGTATCAAAAATGTTCTTATACTATGTGGCGATGTGCCTTTGATAAAAAAAGATACTATTTTAGAATTTGTCAATTTTCATATTGGCAATAGTTATGATATATCGCTGTTTAGCGTGCATCTTGATAAACCAACTGGATATGGTAGGCTCATATTTAATAATAAAAACGAACTTGTCTCTATCTGTGAAGAGGCTGATGCAACACCAGAGCAAAAAGATATAAATTTAGTCAATGCAGGTTTATATTGTATAAAAAAAGATTTTCTTGTATATGCACTTGATTTGATAGATACAGATAATTTTCAAAAAGAGTACTATTTAACAGATTTAGTCTCTATAGCCTTTAAAAACAATAGTAGTATAGGCTGTTTTTTAGGCAATGATCCTGACGAGGTTATAGGGATTAATAGTGTGAGTGATTTAAAAAAAGTTGAGCTGATTCTAACTAAAAAAATAGTAGCCAATATTCAATAGAAAGGCTCAAAGAGGTGTTAAATAAATTATCTTGACTTTGTGAAATGCTATGAATTATATTTGACTTTAAGATTTGTGAGGTAGTTGAAGTGGAAAATGAAGTAATAGATAAAAAGTTTAATGACATTGACGAAAAAGTCGATTTTATAATAGAGCTGTGTCAGACCTTACAGGCAGAAAATGCCGAATTGACATCTAAAGTTGCAATTCTTGAGTCTGAAATTAAAGAAAAAAGAGAAAAAGAGAGTCTGCAACTTGAACAGCAGACAGCTATACAGGCAAAGATAGATAAACTGCTATCTAAACTTGATAATTTTTCTGAGATTCTTTAAATAAAGATGTCATACATAGAAACTAAAGGGTCTATAGGTATGGAGAGGTCAAAGGATGATGGCATAATAACTATTGACCTCTACGGTATAAAATTCAGATTTAAGCCTGATAATAATGTTGAAAATCCAGAGCAGATTATTGATGAGCTTAATAAATATATTGTAAATGCAGAAAAGCATATCAAATATACTGCTTCGGATAGAAACAGATTAGCAATTCTTTTACTGGCTTGTATGAATTTATCCAAAGATTTTAGAGAGCTTAAAATTAAATATGACCGTTTTGAGTCAGAAGTAATGGATAGGACGGCATCTCTGCTTAATAAAATTGAACATGAAATTTGTGATTGACTTATATAGTATATTGTTATTATAAAGTTTAAAGTCAGGCTTTACAAAGATTTGGCTGACTTACTATGATGGTTGGTTTAAGAGTTCTACACCCCTGCTATGTTTGTGATTGCATTATGTCCTTTGCCTAACACTACAAAAAACAGGGTCTTCACTCTGATGCTGGTGTGCATATTCCTTAGAACTTAAGGAGAAGCCTAAAAGTATTATCGGGGACCTATATTGAACCTTCGGTTCAAAGACATCGGCAACACGGCACAATGTGGGGGTTTTACAAATCCTCAAAGACTTTCCTTTTTTATTTCTTCATTACATATCATTTCATCTTACTTTTATATTTCTGTTTTTAATCAACTGTAATCTCTTTTTCCACATTATTATTTTTTACTACTATCAAGATTTATTTTTATTGATAGTTAAAATATCAGGAGAGCATAAGTTAATGGAATATGTTTTTGTATTTAGTTCAATATGTGGTGCTGCTTTTGGAGCTGGAGTCGCATATTGGCTTACCATAAAGCAGTTAAAATACAAATTAGAAGAGGCTGCAAAAGAGGAGTTTCGCATAATTGAAGATGCTCGTCAAAAAGCCGAAACTCTATTAAAAGATGCACAGCTTGAGGCTAAAAGCCGTCTTCTTGAGATGAAGAGTGCCTTTGACAACGAAACAGGGGAGGCAAGAGCAGAGCTTAAAAAAGAGGAGAGGCGTCTTCTACAGAGAATTGAAAATATTGATAAACGTCAAGATCAATTTCAAAAGAGGGAAATTGAGTTTCAGGCAAAAGAAAAAGAGCTAAATAACCGTATTGAAACACTAACAGTCAAAGAGCAAGAGTACCTTCAACTTATTGAAAATATGCAAAAAGAGCTTGAAAAGATTTCAGGCTTAACATCTGAACAGGCAAAAGAGATACTTTTAAAGAGCATGGAAAATGAAGCTCGCCATGAAGGTGCCATGCTTGTTAAAAGGATTACAAGTGAGGCAAAAGAGCGTGCTGATAAAGAGGCAAAAAAGATTATCTCAACAGCAATTCAAAGATATGCTGGAGATTTTGTAGCAGAAAGGACTGTATCTGTTGTTCAATTGCCGGGCGATGATATGAAAGGCAGAATTATTGGCAGAGAGGGTAGAAATATAAGGGCTCTTGAGGCTGCTACTGGTATTGATTTGATTATTGATGATACGCCTGAAGCTGTTATACTATCTGGATTTAACCCTGTACGTAGAGAGATTGCAAGATTATCTTTGACTCGCCTTATATCTGATGGACGTATCCATCCTGCAAGGATCGAAGATGTTGTTGCAAGAGTTACTGAAGAGGTTGATATAACTATAAAAGAGGCTGGAGAGCAGGCTGCCTTTGATCTTGGCGTTCACGGCATCAATATCGAATTGATTAAAGTTATCGGTCAGCTCAAATTTCGCACAAGTTATGCTCAAAATGTGCTTCAACATTCAGTTGAGGTTGCGTTTTTAGCTGGTGTTATGGCTGCTGAACTTGGGCTTAATGTAAAACTTGCTAAACGTATGGGGCTTTTACACGATATTGGCAAGGCGATTGACCATGAGGTTGATGGTCCTCACGCTCTTATTGGTGCAAAGCTTGCCAAAAAGCATGGCGAGTCTGACGCTGTAGTAAATGCTATCGCATCTCACCATGAAGATAAGATGCCTGAAAGTGTTTACGATTATATTGTTCAGGCTGCTGACGCACTATCAGGTGCAAGACCCGGTGCAAGAAAAGAGACGCTTGAGAACTATATCAAGCGTCTTGAGGAGTTAGAGGGGGTTGCAAACTCTTTTGAGGGTGTCTCAAACACCTATGCAATACAGGCAGGCAGAGAGATTCGAGTGCTTGTTGAAAGCGATATAATATCTGATACTGACGCTGTGTTATTAAGCAGAGATATTGCACAAAAGATTGAGGCAACGCTCACATTCCCTGGTCAGATTAAAGTGGTTGTTATAAGAGAGACAAGAGCTGTTGAATACACAAACAAATAGATTGTATCTAAATTTAATATAACTTGATTTTATAAGGAGTCTATTTTTATGAGTATCCTTGATGTATTAAAGGAGCGGGGATTTATTGAAGCTGTTACACATGAACAAGAGTTAAAAGATTATTTAGAAAACAATAAAGTAACATGTTATATTGGTTTTGATCCTACTGGTCCAAGTCTTCATGTTGGACATCTTGTAACTATTATGGCTCTTGCCCATATGCAAAGAATGGGACATAGACCTATAGCGTTAGTTGGTGGGGGAACAGGATTGATTGGTGACCCAAGTGGTAAAACTGAGATGCGAAAGGTTATTACTCAAGAGGAAATTAATGAAAATAAAGATGGTATAAAAAAGCAGCTCTCAAGATTTCTTAACTTTGCAGATGGCAAAGCTTTAATGCTTGATAATGCTGATTGGCTTACCTCTCTTCATTATATCCCTTTTTTAAGAGACATTGGTCGCCATTTTAGCGTAAACCGTATGATTAAGGCTGAGAGCTATAAAATGAGGATTGACTCTGAAGAGGGGTTAAGTTTTATTGAGTTTAATTATATGTTGCTTCAAGCTTATGATTTTATGGAGCTTGCAAGGCAGTATGGCTGTATGCTCCAGATGGGTGGTAGTGATCAGTGGGGAAATATTGTTGCTGGCATTGATTTAGTTAGAAGAACGCAGCAAAAAAGTGCTTTTGGTATAACCTTTCCTCTTATCACAACAAGTAGTGGTATTAAGATGGGAAAGACTCATAAAGGGGCTGTGTGGCTTGATCCAGATAGAACTTCGCCCTATGAATATTATCAATTTTGGATAAATACCGATGATGCTGATGTTATGCGTTTTCTCGCACTTTTTACCTTTTTATCTATGGACGAGATTCGAGGGGTTGCGCATCTTGAAGGCTCAGATTTGAATGGTGCAAAGGCTATATTAGCTTTTGAGGCAACGACCATTGCCCATGGAAAAGATGCAGCTATAGATGCTTTTGAAGCAACTTGTAGTATGTTTGGTGCTCCTGATATTGCTGATAATTTTATGCCATCAAGCACTATTCCAAGAGCCACTCAATTGAGTGGGGAGCACTCTTCTAATCAAGCAGTGCCATCTTCTGAGTGTAATCTATCTAATTTTGAAGGCGATGGGATTAGTGTTTCTGATCTTTTTCTTATCTCAGGGCTTGTGCAGTCTAAGGGTGAAGCAAAACGTTTAATCTTGCAAGGCGGCGGATATATTAATGGAAAGCGTATTGACTCTTTTGATAACAAAGTATTTTTAGAAGATATTAATAATGGTGAGATTCTACTTAGAGCAGGAAAGAAAAAGTTTCATAAAATCATAATAAAAAATGATATGAATAGATGAAAAATTGCTTGACAAGGCAAGCAGCTTTGGATATAAGTTGCCCTCGTTTGTAGCGAATCTTTTTTTAGTTTGTTGTTAAAAAATCTAAAAGAAATTGATCTTTGAAAACTGGTTATTGATTAGTTAATGAGTAGCGATTTTTAGAA
>JADFZO010000110.1 GCA_015232465.1 Desulfamplus sp. | reverse complement strand
GTTATTTCCATTGATAAGTTAATTGATACAAACCATTTATCTGCAATCCGTGATACTGCTCCTGATAGAATTTTACCTGACAGATTCAGACTCTCTTTTAAACGAATCCAGCCTATTTTGGGGATTCTGATTTTTTTACAGTCAATCTTGAATTGGTCATTTGCTATATAAAAACTGTCATTCTGACCCTTTTTCTTAAATACTGGATACCCTGATTTACCTTTAAAAAAATTATTGAACGCTGTCTGTAAATCAGCAAAAGACTGACTGTTGGCATCTCTTGGAGATTCCATTATCCATGGAAATAAATCTTTTTTAACGGCATTAAATTCTTTTTTCATGCCAAAACCTGTTGGTTTTAATCCAGCTTCATATTGCCTTTTCCATTCAGCAAGTCCCCAATTGTAAGTAAACCTGCTGACACCACAGGTTCTTGCTAAAAAGTTGGCTTGAATATTGTTTGGATTCAATTCTATTTTATGGGCTAAATTAATAATCATTCTTCTTTTTCTTTAATTATCTGTTTGAAGTTGATTTTCCAACTTTTTCTGCAAATTGTTTGATTCGATAAATATTATTCATAATAAATAATTTTAGGTAAGTTTGAGTAAAAAATCAGGAACTATAATTAACTCCTTAAATTTTTTTTACTAACCCTTTACAATGTTTATCAATAAAATTAGAGTGCAAAAATTATCATATTCCTAAGTGGTTGACTACTTTAATATTTAAATTATGAGCAATTATAATTTTTAAAAAATGGTTTAATTATGAGGATATACCTACAAATGTTAATGCAACAATTAGATAGCGAAGAAATTTTCCAATGGTTACAAGTAAAATAAAGAGCCATAAATTTGTCTTTAAAATGCCTGCAACAACAGTAAGAGGATCACCAATAACTGGAGTCCATGAAAAAAGAAGAATCCAGTTACCATATTTTGTAAATCTTGTTTTTGCACTTTTAATTTGAGAATCAGAGAGCCTAAAGAGATTGCCCATGATCCAGTTACCACCTTTAGTTCCAACAATATAGTTGACAAGAGAGCCAAGAACATTGCCAAATGTAGCAACAACAAGCAGTAATAGGAGGTTAGATTCATTTATCAAAAGTGCGGTAAGTATAAGCTCTGATCCAAGTGGCAAAAGCGTTGCAGCAAGAAATGCAGAGATAAATAGCCCTGTATATCCATATTCTATTAAAAATTCCATGATTTTCCACTATCACTGAAAGTTAAAAAAATGTCAATTATTCAGCATTAAATCTTTCAATGTAAACGGTTCTTATGCTGATTTTTTAAAAAAAAGAGATTAAAAAAAGTATGCGTATAAAAAAGAGAGAAATAAATCAAAAGGTTTATGACACCTGCATTGAAAATGGCTATCCTGAAATTATTGCCAGAATTATTGCAGGCAGAACAGATACATTTAATAAAAACATATTTCAATTCACGCTTGATGCTATAAAACCTGCTGAGATCATGGCAGATTGCACAAAAGCTGCAAAGAGAATTGCTCACGCTATCCGCAATAACGAGTCCATAATTTTGTTTACAGATTACGATGTTGATGGCTGTACATCAATGGCTATCTTGTATGAGACTCTGCATAATATTTTTGGCGTGCCAGACTCAAAAATTATCAAGCTAACAGGGCATAGAACTACTGACGGATATGGTTTAACTGATCCAATTGCAAACAAAATTATATCTATTAAAAATAGGCAACCCAATAAATCAAAAGAGAATTTTACCCCCCCAACCCTTGTGATAACAGCTGATGCTGGAGCATCTGATGCTGCAAGAATCAGACGGCTTTCAGATGAGGGGATTGACGTTATTGTTACAGATCACCATATAATTCCAAAGGAGGGGGTGCCAGAGGCTGCATTTGCTGTTGTCAACCCTAAACAGGAGGGGTGCCAATATGACGATAACATAGCAGGGTGTGGCGTTGTTTGGCTACTTATGACAGCACTATCAAAAGAGATGGGCTGCCCAATTGAACAGAAACAGAAGATTCATCAGCTTCTTGATCATGTCGCACTTGGAACAGTTGCCGATTTAGTTCCACTCAATTCTGTTATCAACCGCTATTTTGTAAAAAAAGGGCTTGAGTTTATGAATCGTAAGGTGCGACCATGCTGGCAAGTTGCACTTAATCAAAGAGATGCTGACACTGAGTTTTTAGCTTTTCAGTTAGCCCCCCGTATTAATGCAAGCTCACGCATGACATGCGAGGCATCAACTGCAATTGATTTTCTTATAGAGAGCGATCTTGAAAAGATAGATAGGGCATACAAACAGCTAAACCTCTTTAATATTGACAGGCAAAAGATTGAAAAAGAGATGTTTAACGAGGCAAAAGCATCAATGGATATAACTAATGCTGACTTAGATAAAACCTACCCTATTTTAATCTATTACAGCCCAAAAAATCACCCTGGCATTCAAGGAATTGTTGCTGGAAAACTCTCAGAACAATTTGGTATTCCATCTATTTTGTTTGCAGATGTTGCAGATGGGATTATTACTGGTTCTGGCAGAGCTGGACAATTTTTACATCTTAGAGATGCACTACAGACATTTGACGATAAATTCCCAAACATCTTTATAGCTTATGGGGGGCACAAATCTGCTGCTGGATTAAAATTTCACAAAGATAACCTTGAGCTTTTTAAAAGAGAGTTTCCAAAGATTGTGGTTGAACAGCTTGCCAGTAAAGATACAACCCCATACCTTCACACTGACGGCTCATTAAAAGTGATAGACTCTGCTGGCGATTTACAGACAAACAAAACTTTAAATAACCAGATAAATCTCCAAACATACTACCACATCGAGGCTCTTCGTCCTTTTGGAATGGGCTTTGCTGCCCCTCTTTTTAATGATCAGATGTTGGCAACTGATGTTAGAGTTATGGGAAAAAGCCCTATCCATCTATCTATGCTGCTTGATGGCGTTAGAGCTGCATTTTTTTATGCACTTAATAAACCAGGGGATCCCCTGCCTGTTCACTCAGGCGATGTTGTTGATGTTGTTTATACGCTCAACCTTAACTCATGGCAGGGGAGAGAGAATCTACAGTTGGTTATTAAAGGTATCAAGAAGGTTGAACCATCGGTACAGTAAGGCTTCCGTCCATCAAAAATAGAATATCAGCCCCCTTACCTTTTTGCTTTATTGCTGCATTTAGGGCATCTTGAAGCGAGGCAAACGGCTTTATAAATAGCTTTGATAGAGTCTCAGGCTCAATATCTGTAACACCCCACATCTCTGCCCAAAGCCCTATTTCAGCCATCTTTGCTGCCTTGTGGTACCCTAACTTATAGCCTTTATCAATAGTTTCAAGCACCTCTTTTGGGGTGCTACAACTCTCAAGCAGATCAGCAAATGCCTTGCCGCCAATTCCACATCTGCACTTTGCAACAAGGATCAAAATCCCACCATCTTTAAGTGCAAGTTTGCCATTATCAAGACCCTTTTGTGCCTGATAAAGATCAATATCTGCTGGAAATTTTACCACAGAGACCACAATATCAGCCTTTTTCTTGATTGGAACTGCAAAGACCTCATTTGCCCTCTCAATTGCAGCCTCAAATGATGCGTGAATATCCCCAGCAGTAACAGCATAAATTTTATGATCTTTATCAAGAACTGTCATTATTGAAAAAATCTCTTTTTTAACAGTTTTTAAAGCATCAATCATATCCTCATGCACAGGATTTCCTTTAAGTGCAAGGGCACAAGCCTCTGGAACTAATGCAAGTTTATGGTTCTGCTCAATTGTCTTATATGCTGCAATTCCCGGAAGAAAAGATTTTCTGCCACCTGTGTAACCAGCAAAATAGTGAGGCTCAACTGATCCAATAATTATGATCTTGTGAGCATTTACCCCAGCTTTATGGACATACATCTCTGTTCCATTTGATGATTTGCCAAGAAAGAGCATATCTTCATCTTTTTTTGCATCATGGACTATGATCTTATCTTTAACTTTATCGTAATGGATACCAAATATTTGAAGATACTCCTCTTCAGTTGGTCCTCTGTGAGCACCAGTTGCTATGATAAAATTTAAAGGGATATTTTTACCACTTATCTCGCTCCAGATAACATCAAGAACTCTTTTTGTTGGAGTTGGACGTGTTGCATCATTGACAATAACCAAAATATCGCGAGCATCAGAAAGAAACTGGCTCAAAGCAAGGCTCTTAAATGGGTTTATTAAAGCCTCTTCTATAACCTCAACTGAATTGCCAATCTTTACGCTATTTGCTTCAAGAAAAGTTGTATTTATACTATCATCAATTTTGGCACTCACTTGCCCATCTTTTCCATAGGGTAGATTTATCTCCATCTTTTTATTTTTCCTTTTTGCCCAAATATTTTATTGCTGATCTTTTTGTTTTGCTCATCTTATTGCTAATATTTTGCAACTCTAATCTGCTCATTCATATTTTGCTCATCAACAAGGGGTCCAAGTTTTCGCATCTTTTCCATAAACTTATCAATCGCCTTTTGAAATCCAGCTTTGTCGCCATGTGCAATTTCAACAAGCTCAAGCCTTTCAGGGCTAATATTTAGAAACTCCAATATTGGCTTTAACTCTTTTACATTAGCAGCAGCCTTTAAGTTACCCTTATTTTCACACTCACCATCAGGGCAGCAGGCAACTAAAACACCCCAAGCGTTCTCCAAAAATGGATCAAGAATCAAAGGCTTTGTGAGCCGCCCACCGCACATATTTATAAGAATCTTATATTCAGATGGCTGCTTTTCGTAGATTGGAATGTATGATGATGACTCTAATTCGTAAGATGATGATTGCAGATCAGGGTAATATGACCAGTTGCAGCCAAACACGATAACCTTAGAATCTCTTTTTTTAAGAAAATCTGTAATCATACTGTTTAGATATATTCTATCTGTTCCGTATGTGTTTGTTGCAGATACACTCTGATTTGGACAAAGAGCCATACAAATTCCGCAGCTTTGGCACATTATGGAGTCAGTTATAATGTGTCCATCTTTAAAATATCGTGCATCGTGCGGACATGCCCTTACGCATGTAAGGCAGTTGGCACAACCAGTTCCAGTAACTGAGGTTGTACCAGTGATTGTATCAAACTCTGTTCCCACAAAATCAGCCCTTGCATCTGCAAATATCTCAGTCAAAGGGACACCGCTTGAGCAGGCTGCTATGCACTGCTGACAGTTAAAGCACGAAAATATCTTGTCTGCTATGTATTTTGATGGCTCAAGCTCAGAGGAGAGAAGCCCATAAAGCATAATAAGTTTTGCACGCGGGGCATCACTCTCCCACCTTGTGTGTTTAAATATTGGGCAGTGCTCATAACAGTAACCGCACCGAATACATTTATCTAAAGTGTTACGCCATTTTAAAAGGTGGTTTAGTTCAAACTTTCTCTTTTTCATTATTTTAAGACTCCACAATATATCGCAAATCAGTTGCAGTTACCCAATCATCAGGAGCATCCATCATCTTGCCTGGGTTTAAGATGTTGTTTGGATCAAATGCACGCTTGATAGCTCTCATCATCTCAAGAGAGTCTGACTTTTCAACTTTAAATGCCCCAGCCTTTGAAAGCCCGATTCCATGTTCAGCAGAGGTTGTGCCGTTGATAGATCGGACATACTCATAAATTTCAGACACAGCCCTTCTTGCAGACTCCCACTGATCTTTATGGCTTGTCTCCATCAAAATTTTTGTGTGCATACAGCCAGAACCGCAATGACCATAAGCTGTCATAATTATATTATTACGCTTTGCAACATCATGAATTTTTCTTGCCATATCAGCCATCTTTGAATATGGAACAGCCATATCATCAGCAAGTGATGTGCTTGCATGAAGCTCGCTAAACTTAGATAGAGCTGGAAATAGCTTTTTTCTTCCCATAAAAATCTTTGCCCGCTCCTTTGCATCATAACTGCTTTGAAGCCCAGTGCCATTATGTTTTGAGCATATCTCTTTCATTGAGTTTATCTCGTAATCAACAGCCTCTTTTACCATGCCGTCAGCCTCATACAAAAGAACAGCCTCAACATCAGGCAAACCCAAATTCATGGTCTTGTTGACAGCTTTAATGGCAACATTATCAACTAATTCAAGCATTGATGGGACAATTCCACCAGCCATAATATCAGCAACAGCATGCCCCGCATCTTCAAGCCTGTCAAAGTTTGCCATGCCAAGACATCTAAATTTCGGGATAGGGACAAACTTTAAAGTTGCCTCAACCACAACGCCAAGTGTCCCCTCAGAGCCAACAATCAACTTATGAAGCTGATAACCAGTTGCCTCAACCCTTGTTCTTGCTCCAAGTGTAAGAATTTTTCCGCCCGGGATCACAACCTTCATGCCAAGAAGAGAGTCTCTTGTTGCTCCATATTTTACTGATCGCACGCCACTTGCATTATTGCCAATCTCCCCGCCAATTGTGGCTGTTCTGCTTGAAGCTGGTGTTGGCGGGTAAAATACTCCGTAGGGTTTTAGTGCCAAATTGAGATCATCATCAACGACCCCAGGCTCAACCCTGCAATAGACATCAGGAGGGTTAATCTCAAGAATTCTGTTCATTCCCTTCATATCAAGAGTTATACCCCCATGTGCCGGCACTGTCTGACCGCACATTCCAGAGCCAGAACCTCTTGTTATGACTGGAATACGCTCATCATCTGCATATTTCATAATACCTTGCACCTGCTCCACATTTTCAGGTCTTACAACCACCCAAGGCATTGCCCTGTGAACAGAGGCATCAGAACCATAAACAAACAGGTCTGCTGGATTATCTTTAACATTACTTTCCCCAACAATAGCTTTTAATCTGAGGATATCTATGCTCTTCATTAGCGTTAACCTTCTTTTAACTTATTGTTTTTATATATTTTCTTAAATTTAACTCTTTTTTATTAAAATTAAA
>JADFZO010000010.1 GCA_015232465.1 Desulfamplus sp. | reverse complement strand
TTAATTGAAACATTTTCATTGAATTGTTGACGGCAATATATAGCCATCAGTATGTTCGAACAACTCAAAATCCCTAAAACAGGATAAATTTTCAAATTTAGAATTGCTGCCATGATTTAATCAATTCATCAACTTTGAAACTAGCACCACTAGGTAATAATGAGACCCTTTGGATTGGCACACAAGGTGGTGGAGTATTTACTTTAGATTCTAAGGGTATTTTAACAGAGCTTAATAAAGAGATAACAGATATGCCAAATAATAACATAAGGGCTATGGTTACAGACAACAAAGGCAGATTATGGGTTGGCACAGAGCAAAATGCTCTTGCATATTTAGAGGTTGATAAAGCTGACTCTGCTCCAGTCTGGAGACTCTTTAACAGCCAAAACTCTCCAATTACTGATGATTGCACTATTTTATCTCTTTTAAGTGATGATGTTGGTGGAGTTTGGATAGGGACATACGGCAGCGGACTTTTTCATTTTGGGGCAGATGGCAAGTGGAAGGAGTTTAACACTCAAAACAGTGAGATTCCAGATGATTATATCAATACTCTTTTAAATGATGGGAATGGTGGCTTGTGGGTTGGAACTATGATGGGCGGGGTTGCACACTATGGAGCAGATGGCTCATGGGAGATATTTAATGTTGGAAATGGAGATTTATCAGATGATGATATTCGTGCTCTTGCACCAGAAAAGGGTGGAGGGGTGTGGATTGGGACAAATAGTGGTGGTTTGATTCGCCTTGATGCCAATGGTAAATCGCTTATTATCAACAAAGAGAACTCGCCTCTGCCATCAGATAAAATTGGAGCCTTACTGCTCGACAAACAGACTGGTGGATTATGGATCGGAACATTTGGGGGAGGTCTTGCATATTTAAAGATAGATGCAATCTCTTCTAAAGATGATATAGATGATAGCTCAAATTGGGAGCTATTTGATTATACAACATCAGAGCTGCCTGATAATTATATTAGTGGCATAATTGACGATGGAATGGGCGGTGTATGGGTATCTATGAATGGTGAATCCTCTGGAGGCGTTGTTAATATTTATAGAGATAGCCAAAGCAAAACTATTTGGCAGAAGATAGACCGAGAAAACTTAAATCTTCCTGATAACAGGGTTCAAACTATAGCACTTGATAGCAATAATGGAGTTTGGATAGGAAGCCATACTTCAGGAGTTGCACACCTCTATTTTGGCAAAAAGAGCGAGATAGTAAACTCAATTGAAGATGAGGCAACTAAAGAGGAAATTCTTCAAGGGACAATCGCAGCTCTGATTGTTGCTGGAGGCAGCAGTGCTCCAACAAATACCCATTGGGAGACAACAGAAAAGATAACCAGCCGAGTTGTTTATAGGGCTTTTCACGATAGAGGTTACCACCACTCTGAAATATATTGCCTATCTCCAGTATCACGACTTGATTTTAATGCAGATGGGTGCGGAGATAAAATTGTTGATGCTCCTGTAACCCTTAGCCAGCTTGGCAGTGGTTTTCAAGAGCGTCCTTTAAATAAAGATGATCTTAAAAAAGCGTTTGATTGGGCAAAATCAAAAGGGAGGCTAACTCAACCATTTTTTATCTATATGATAGCAAGGGCAAAAAATGGAATAGATGGCGTGGAGTTTGAGTTGAACTCATCTGCACCAACAGTTTCAGCTACAGATGCACAGACTCTTACAGCACAAGAGCTTGATATATTAATTGATGAATATCAATCATACACAAATAACAAGGTTGTTGTTATTTTAGAGTCTGATTACTCTGGAGATTTTGTTGCACCACTTTCAAAAAAAGATCGAGTTATTATAACAAGTTCAGGTTTTAACAACGCAGGAGAGTCGCAGGAATCGTACTATAAAAGAAGCTCTACTGAATCTTTTAGTGAGGCTTTTTGCATGAACATTGAGGGCAATACTCTTGCAAAGGCATTTGATTACACTCCATCTGTTATGAGCGAATTCTATTCTGGTATGGGTAGCCAGTCGCCATCACCTCTGTTAGATGATAATGGAGATGGGATAACTGATGATTTAGATGGATATGGATTATCATCAATTTTTGGTGTAAACGGGGTTTGGGGGCGAAAAGTCTCTGATGAACCAGATACGCCTGAACCTAATAATCTTGATGCTCTGACAGCAATCTACTCTGATCAGCAAATTTACAATCTATGGGACACTATCTCTATTTATGTTCAAAATAGCCAAAATCAAGGCAGTGGTAATTACGATCAATATACAGCAATGGTGATGCCAAACAGCAAAGTTATCTTTTTCACATCAACAAATCAAATCTCAAATGAAATGTTTGTTTCTTGGAGTGCTTCTCCTCTTATGGACGGAAGTAGTGTAGCTGTTTTGAATATGCCTATATTTTTTGATCTGCCTGTTGGTAAATATTGGGTTTATAACCTTTTGACCCCTTCTGGCTCTGATCCAGTAGCTCTTCTTAACAACTTACCTGCCCAAAAGTGGCTTTTAGGCTCAGTATCGTTTGAGGTGAGATAAAGAATTATGAAAAAAAAAGAATTATGAAAAAAACTGGATACACACTTTTTGAGGTGATGGTAGCACTCATCATTTTAAGTATTGCAATTACATCAGTAACTGGAGCTTTATCCACTGCAAAGGGGCTATCTGGTCGAGCTGACTATGCAATGGACTCAATCAGAATGCTGAAAAATATCTTGAACAATCCTGAATTGATGAAGCAGATTGTTGAGAGTCAAAATTTTCAAAAAGCTCTTGAAGATGAAGAGGGCTGGATTTGTAAAGCTCAGACTCAACCACTTATTATTGATAGTGCTGATCTTTTATGGGAAAATACTGTTGATAGCGGCAAAAGAGGAGTTAATAATAAGAAGAAGATTGTTGGTCAAGAGATAGAGGTTCAAGGGGTTGTGGAGATAACTCTTTGCGTAACTGCTCCTGATAAATCTGAAAAAGAGTATTGCATCTCTCGATGGAAAAGGGTAGATGGCTCAACTCCAACCTATACAACTACAACACCTATTAAAAAAGATGATAAAAGAGATGAGCGAAAAAAATAGATATGGCTCAGGATTTACCTTAATAGAGGTGGTTGTCTCTATGGTGCTTGTCTCAATGATAACTCTTATAGCCTCTTTTGCACTCAAGATAAATCTTGAGGCTTGGGAGCGTGGGGTTAATGAGGGTGATAAAGTTCAAATTGAGGTTGTGCTTTCCAATATGCTTGAGCGGCAGCTTAGATACATTGCTATCAGTGCACCGTTTGGAGAGAGCGAGACTCTTGTGGCTGACAATTTAGAGTCAAGAACCTCTATTGTATCTAAACCATTGCTATCTGAAACCAATATGATACCACAAATAGAGTCAGTTACTGAGCTTAAATTTATTGCAGATGAGAAAAGCATCTCTTTTTATACCCTATACTCTCCGCAAGGTAGCCCATATCATGGGCTTACACATGTCAATTATATTTATGATGAGTCTGCAAAAGAGCTTACTATCTATCAAAAGGTCATAAGAGGGGTTGAGGATATATCAGATATTACAAATCAAGGCTCTAAAAGATCAAAGAGAATATCAAAAAGAGGCTCTGCTAACGATAATGTGCCTCTCTCAACAATCAGAGATGTTGAACAATTCTCGCTCTCATTTATTGATGGAGAAGATGTAACTCTATTTAACTCTTCTGCATCAAAAAGATCGACAAAAGGTTTTAGTGACAGTTCATCTTTAAAAAAATCATGGGCTGAAGATTCTCTAAAGCCGCCAGCCTATATCAGACTTCTATTTGCTCAAACAAAGCGAAAAGGTGGAGAGCCGTCTGTCTGGCTCTTTAAAGTTGGGGGTGTAATTTGATCTCCAATAAAGATATTAAAATCAATGGTAGTTGTGGCAGTGTTTTAGTTCTTGTTTTGTGGATTTTAGTTATTATCAGCTTTCTTTCTGGTGAATATATAGCCCATAACAGACAAAAAGGAGCACTTGCTCTAAATACAACTCAATTTTTTAAAAGAGAGTCAGCAGCCTTTTCTGTTTTTGAGTTACTTGCCTCAGCACAGTATGATTTGGTTAAAGCAATATCTGAGCAGGAGAATTTTGACTCAACTATGGGCAGAAACAGAGTTGGTAAAAAATTATCAAATAAGGCTGGAGTTGGCACAGATAATGCTCAGAGCTACATACAGGGCATGGCTGTGCCATGGGTAAAATTACGACCTGCTGGAGTTGAGGTGTGGGTAAAAGTTGAGAGTGAATCTTCAAGAATCCAATTGACTCTAAGTCAAGAGCAAAATATAAGGGTAATTTTGCAAAATATTTATGGTGAGAGTGCTGATGATGGAGCAGATGATAGATTAATTGATAGATCAATTGATAGAGAGCTTCAAAAAGATGCTGATGCGTTTGCTGATGCCCTGCTTGACTGGATTGATCCTGATGATTTAGTCAGATTAAATGGTGCAGAGGCTGACTACTATAATAGCCTCTCTCCACCCTCTGAGCCTGCTAATGGACCACTTAAAAGCATGACAGAGATTTTTATGGTAAAGGATTTTAATCTTGAGCTATTTTGGGGTAGCCCCTACCAATATATTTTAGAGCTACCCATATATTATGAGTTAAAAGAGAGTTATCAGCTAAACAGGCTAAACAAAGAGAGCGGATCGTCTGATGACGAGCAGTTAGAGATACAGACCATGTTAGAGCGTTTTACAGTCTATTCTAAAGATCACGTTAGAGTCTCTATGCTATTTCCAGAAGAGGATAATAGATGGTATAATGAGATATTTTGGCTTAAAAAAGAGGGTGGCTCATTTAAACTTGTTGAGCAGCTTAGTAGAGTTATGGTTGTAGAGATAATATGATATCTTATTAGTTGAATAAGGATAAAAGTTGATAAAAAAGAAAATATTAGGGATATATTTAGATAGAGAGTCGCTTCATTATCTATCTATGGTAAATAGATTTTCAGGCTACACACTAAAATCTTTAGGAGGTGGCAATAACCCCTATGATATAAAACATGGCAGCAGCAGCTACCAGCTTCTTAGAGCATTTTTACTTGAGCTGCCTGTTGATAGTTCTCGCTCAATATTTCTTGCACTTTCTCGCTCAGAGGTCTTTATTCGGGAGATTACCCTTCCAGCTATGCCTGTTGAAGATGCAATTATGTCTATTAAAAATAGCCTTGCTATCTACTCCCACCTTGCCCCTGACTCCACCTACTATGATGTGATTATCTCTGAAAAAAATGGAGGTTCATTTAATGCCCTTCTTGTCTATGCTGCTAAAGATGAGATAGAAAAATATCGTAAAATATTTTCAGAGACTGGTCATTTAGCATCATTAAAGGCAATATTTCCAATAAGTTATGGTATTTGTGCACTTTTAGATTACGATAATTCGACTAATGGCTCGCTATTTTCGCTGGTTCAAGGTGATACTTTAGAGATTTTTGCAAGGTCTGGTCGCACACTTATCTTCTCTGTTGCATCTCCTGTTGATGCTGATGATGAAAAAGAGATGGTTCTAACCTCTGCACAAAATAGGTTTCCTCAATTTACAAACACGATAATTGATCTTAACTCTGATCTAATTGCCCTTAAAAAAGGCAAAAAAAATAGACACACAACAAATCTTCCGCCACTTAAAACCAACTACGCCTCAGCAGCAGTCGCCCCATTTATAACCAAAATTCAGCAAATATCGTTAGATGAAGAGCCTGTAAAGATCAATATTTTCAACCCTTTTCGTTATATCCTACCCTTTTTAGCTCTTTTAATAGTTATATTATATTTTATTACAGATAGCATTAACATTAAAAGTCTTGAGGCACAATCTCAGTTAAGTGAAATATCAAGTCAGATTAAAGCTCTTGAGGGTGAGCTTGAGCCTTTGCAAAACAAGATTGATACCCTAAAAAAAGCCTCTCGTTTTAAGAGTGATGTAAAGTCGTTTATGCAGACACGCCCGCAGCTCTACACGCTAATAAACGAGATTGCAGCCCTTGTACCTGATGGGACATGGTTTGCAAATTTCACCTTTAATAACAACACAATAACATTAAGAGGCACAGGAATTGATGCTCTAAAGACAGTTGAGCTTCTTCGCTCATCTAATCTCTTTAGCAATGTTATGTTACGAGGTTCTGTAAATAGACGACCAAATGGCGATGAAAATTTTACGCTTGTAATTGAGCTAAAATCAGAAGAGGCTGATAAGAGCGGAGCAGAATCAGCAGAGAAAAATATGGAGAATATGGAAAATATGAGGGGGCTTTAGTGGTCAAAAAAAGAGACCGTCAGTGGATTATGGGGGCTGTGCTTACAATACTCACTATTTTAGTTTGGTGGGTCTATTTTTATGCCCCTTTAAAAGATTCTATCTCTGAAGCTCAAGATGATTATGCCATTAAAATTGAGAAAAAATCGAGGGTAAAAAAGCAGATTCAAGAGCTTGATAAGATTCACGCTGAAAATATGATTCAAGATGCAGAGGTTCAAGATTTAGCAAAACTTATGATTCAGGGTAAAAATCTTGAGGAGATAAATGCAGTGATTCAGCAAAAAATGCAGGGTTTTATGGATAAAAATGGTATCCCTTTGCAAAAGTATCAGGTATTAAGCCCTGGAAGGTGGCTTGATTATGATATTGGGGTTTTAGAGTTTACAGTAACCACAAACCATGAGGGGCTTGCATCTCTTTTGCAGTATTTTGAAGAGTTAAAACAGCTTGTAAGGGTAGGGCAGATGAATATAAACTACAGTAGAAGTAGGGCAAATAATCTGCACATCACATTTAGGCTTGAGGCTCTTTTTGTTGATAAAGATTAGGGGCAATTACAATTAATACTAAAAAAGATACAAACAATGGTTAATTTAATGAAAAATTTACTTTTAAATAAAATAGGTGGTCTTAATTTAATGGGTGTAAGATTAAGGTTTTTGTTTGTGGCTATTATTTTTTTGCTCTTTTTGGGCTGTGCAGCTCAAGGGGGTAAACACTTAAAAGATTCAGCACAGAGACAACCAGTCACAAATCAGCCTGAGCCATCGTCTGGGGTTAAATCAGTCAAAGTTGTGGATCAATCAGGTGAGCATATCTACAAAACATCAAATCTTGAAGATAAGAATCTTGCCATTTTTGATGAGTCTGAAAATGAAAAAAATAACAATAGTCAAATTGACGAGAGCACCATAAAAAGTGAGAAAAATAGGATTGTTCACGGAGAGTTAAAAGAGGGTAGTCGTTACTCTGCAAGGGGTTTGCAATCGCCTAAAAAGATAGAAAGACGGGCTAAACCCTCTTCTTCTGGCTCTAAAATATTAAAATCTGAGGAGACTGTAAAGGTAGAGCTTGCATTTGATAATGCTGATCTCTTTGAGGTTTTAGATGCAACCCTTTTTGAGCTTTTTAAGGTAAACTACATAATTGATCCGCAAGTGAAGACAAAGTTATCTTTTCACTTTTCAGGCAATTACACAAAAGATCAGTTTATTGAGCTTTTAAATGATGTGCTTCAGTTAAGCAATCTCTCTATCACTAAGGGTCCTGGCGATATGTTCAAGATTGTGCGAAAAAATGAGAGTGCAGGCTTCTCCTCTCAAGATGTCTATGAGTATGGACTGCCAGATGCATCTGGAGATGTCTCTCGACTCGTTAGGCTTAAATATTTAGATGCCTCATCAGTTTTAAAGAGTATCCAAACCTTTACATCAAGAGGAGCAGCAGTCTCTATTGATACGATGAACAACTCAGTTATTGTTACTGATACTTTGGAGAATGTAGAGAAGGTTATCAATGTCCTTGCAATAATGGATGTCCCATATTTTATGGATATTTCGTGGAGAATATTTCCTGTTAAAGAGATAGAGGCAAAGGATATTGTTCAAAATATCACCAAACTTATTAAAAGTGCAGGACTCTACTACAGACCGGGTGCTGTAAAAGGTGGATATGAGATTTTGAGCATTGATAGCATAAATGCAATTTTAGTTGCAACAAGGTGGCCCGAAATCCTTGAGCTTGTTGATAAGTGGATTTCAGCTATGGATTATCTTGGAGATGATGCAAGCAGTGGTTCTGGAGTCTTTGTCTATTTTGTGGAGAACGGTACAGCAGTTGAGCTTGCTGATATTTTAAGGCAGCTTTATGGTGCAAACTCAAGTTCATACTCTTCTCAAAAGACTCAAATTGTAAAACCGACTCAAAGGGCAGATCAAAATACAAAGCAAGATAAGACGCCCACTTCAAGGGTTGCAACTGCTTCTGGTGAGCTTGCTGGTGATGTTGAGATTATCCCTGATGAGACAAATAACGCCATTATCTTTAAGGCTTCTCAACGAGATTACAAGATAATCAAAAATGTGCTCAAAGAGCTTGATGTAACTCCGCGACAGGTTTTGATTAATGTTGTAATTGCAGAAGTTACACTTAATGATAAAACTCAATATGGAGTTCAGTGGCTTTTAAACAACAACCTTGGCAGATATGAAGGGCAGGGGGGGCTTGATGTTAGTAAATCTACACGGGGAATTGATCAGGTTCTTGGAACAATCTCAAATGTATCTTATGGAATCTACAACTCCAAAGATGTTCTAAAGGGGCTTGTTACTGCACTTGGCTCTGACTCGCGCGTCAATATTTTGTCATCGCCTAACATAATGGCAGTTGATAATAAAGAGGCTATGATAGAGGTTGGTGAAGATGTCCCATCAGTTACTGGAAGTGTAACTGATATTAATGGAGGCATAACAAGCTCTGTTCAATATAAAAAGACTGGTATTATCCTTACTGTAACTCCTCATATCAACTCAAGTGGACTCGTAAAGATGGAGCTTTCGCAAGAGGTTAGCGAAAAGGGCAACTATGACGAGGCACTTGGTAACTACTCAATCTTAACCAGAAAAGCTGAGACCTCACTTGTTGTGAGCGATCAGCAGACAATTCTTTTGGGTGGATTGATGAGAAACAATGTAACTAAAAGTGATGCTGGAGTTCCAGTTCTAAAAGATGTTCCTATTTTAGGTTATCTTTTTAAAAGTAAAACAGATGAGAGCACAAAAACTGAACTTATATTTCTTTTAACCCCGCATGTTATAGATTCGCGAGAGTCAGCAGACAGAGTAACTCGTGAATTTGCAGCTAAAATAGAGAGTATCAAGAATCTGATTGAAGATAAGGAATAATAAATATCTTTGCTATTTTTTAATCAAACTTGCAGTAGCTTCAATAGTATTAATTGGAGCTACTCTTTTTTCTACATCTATTTTATCAGTTCAGGCTAACAATCTATTCAGCAATTCTGCCAAAAATCTTCCAGTTGCAGCCATAATCTCTCGTGAAATCAGACCATTTATTGAGATGGTTGAGGGGCTTGAAGCCAATCTTGATCTGCCTGTTGTTCGTATTTTTATGGATCAAGATAGCAACCCATTTAGCCACGATCCACTATATAACGGCACTCAAATTGAGCGATACTCCTTTGTTGTCGCTGTTGGTCCATCTGCACTCTCCTATATCTTAAAAAATAGTGGTTTAGATAACCACTCAAATATTGCTTCCCAAAATCCAGAGCTGACCAAGAAGATTCTATACGCTATGGTGTTAAATCCTGAAACCATAATCCCTAATGGAATTAACATTTGTGGGGTGTCGTTAAATCTCTTTTCAGAGGAGAGCTTTGCAAAGCTAACTCAAATTTTTCCATCTGTTAAAAGGGTTGGGGTGCTCTTTGATCCTGAAAATAATAGCAGTTGGTTTGAGAGTGCAAAAAAAAGAGGGGTTTTTAGTCACATTACAACTGTGCCACTTCATATTAATGAGCAGGCTGACCTTAAAAGCTTAAATCAGCAAGAGGGTTCTGAAGTTGATGCTCTTTTGTTTATTCCAGACAAAACAGTAACCTCTCCCACTATTATTAGCCACATAATAAAACAATCAATTGCTAAAAAAATTCCTGTTATTGGATACAACAGCTTTTTTCATAAATCCGGAGCTGCTTTAAGTTTTATTTTAGATTACAAAAAGATAGGAGAGCAGGTGGCTCAAAAGATTATGGCAATCTATCAAGAAGATAGCTATTTTGTAAATAGAGCTTTAAAAGATAAAATTTCAAATACTCAAATCTGCGACCCATCAACTCCAGCTTACTATATCACACTAAACAGATCAGTTGTGGAGCTACTTGGTCTTAAACTTGGTTCATCTTTGCCTTTGGAGCTTAAGGTTGAACCATGAAAATTGGCAGCAGGCTATCTGAAATCATCAAATCAGACTCTATTGAGACAAGATTATCAGCTATTGCTGTTCTATTTATCATGGGGATTGCTATCTTAATGGGATTTATGGGTATCTGGCTTACTCACAAATTTGTTAAACAGAGATTTCACGATAATTTTATAGTTTTATCTGACTATTTGGCAAGAAATGCAGAGCTTGGAGTGCTTCTTAAAAACAGCGAGATGCTTGAAAATCTTACAACCAATATGCTTGAGCAAGATGATATTGTAAGGGTTGTTATTAAAGATTCTGATGCAAATGTGATAACAGAGACAGGCAAGGGGGGTATTTCAGAGGCTACAATAAAAATAGAGACTAAAATTTTACAAATACAGCCAGATAGCGGAGAGATGCAGATATATGATCTCAATAGCAGTAGAGAGGTTATAGGTTATGTTGAGCTTTATTATACGCCTTCTGGCTTAAAGGCATTAACTAAAGAGATGATAATATTTTTTATGGTTATTTCACTTATAATCTCATCTGTATCTGTTGCATGGTATTGGTTTTTTGCTCGATCTATAACATCGCCCTTAATTGATCTTGTTGCAATTTCAAAGCGTGTCTCGCAAGGAGACCTTGATGTGCGAGCCTCAGGCGGCGATTTAAGGGAGACAAAGACATTGGCAAGGGTCTTTAATGAGATGCTTAACTCAATCAAGGCTCACCAAAAAGAGAGTGAAAAGATGCACATAGAGATGGCAAAACAAAAGAGCCTTGCAGAGATTGGTAAATTTTCAACAATGGTTGCCCATGAGCTTAAAAATCCTATCTCCATAATTAAGGGTAGCATTGATATTTTTAAAAAAAAGGGGATAGATGAAGCAACAAAAGAGACCATGATTTTATATGTTGATGATGAGATTCAGCGACTTAACCGATTGGTTGATGAGTTTCTTCTATTTGCCAAGCCCAAAAAACCTGTGCTATCTAAGGTCTCGATGGCAGCTTTTTTAGCTGAAATTACTGATAAGTTAAGGTTTACAGTGGCTGAAAAAAATATTAAAATTGCTCTTAATGTTGAAGATGCTTTGGTTGATTGCGATTTGATGCTTATGGAGCGTGCTATTTTAAATATTTTGAAAAATGCTGTTGAGCATTCAACTCCAAAGATTTTAGATGGAGACACTATTGAATATGATGCTCACATAGAGGTTCATGGCAGATTGCAAAAGCCCATAGAGGCTGCATATATCATTGAAATCAAAGATAGAGGCAATGGGATTGAAGAGTCGATCATTGATGATATTTTTAACCCATTTTTTACCACAAGGGCAAAAGGGACTGGTTTGGGGCTTGCAATTGTACGGGAGATTGCGGCTGTTCATAAAGGAACAGTAGTGGTTAGAAATAGACCATCAGGTGGGGCAGTTTTTGAACTAAAAATTATGGCTCATTCAGTTCCCTCATTTTTTTTAAAATAACTCTTTTTTAAGATTAAGGAGAGATTGTTAAATATGGCTAACATATTGATAGTAGATGATGAAGAGCGTATCAGATTAATACTTAAAATTATGCTAACATCTCAGGGACATTTGATTGAAGAGGCAGCAGATGGTCAAGAGGCGTTTGAGCGTTTAGAAAATGGCTTTTTTGATCTTGTGATTTCAGATATTCGTATGGATAGATTAGATGGTCGTGGTCTTCTAAAAAAGATAAAAGAGAGTGATATTGCCTGCCCTGTAATTTTTATTACTGCATTTGCATCAACTGAATCTGTTGTTGAGGCTCTGCATTTAGGGGCTGTTGATTATCTTATTAAGCCATTTGATGAAAAAGATGTTCAGGTGGCTGTTGAACGTGCTTTAGGTGTGGGGAAAATTCTTAATGAGAACCGAAGACTTAAACATGCAGTGAAAAATGGTGTTGACGATGCCCCTGTTTTTTTCTCATCTGCTATGAAAGAGATTGAGACTATGGCAATTCAGGTTGCCCAAAGTGATGCTACGGTTCTGATCACTGGTGAGTCTGGAACAGGAAAAGAGGTTATTGCCAAACTAATACACAACACAAGCACAAGGGCATCTCAGCGTTTTGTGGCTGTAAATTGTGCTGCCATTACTGAAACCCTTGTTGAGGCTGAACTTTTTGGGCATGAAAAGGGTGCGTTTACAGGTGCAAACAGCAAAAAAGAGGGTAAATTTGAGTATGCTGATGGGGGCACACTTTTTTTAGATGAGGTAGGCGAGCTTCCTTTTAACTCTCAGGCAAAACTTTTAAGGGCTATTCAGGAGCGAAAGTTTCAAAGGGTAGGGGGCAACTGTGAGATTCCCGTAAATACTCGCCTTATCTGTGCTACAAATCAAGATTTAAGTCGAATGGCTGCTGAAAAGAGGTTTCGTCAAGATTTATACTATCGCCTTGCTGTATTTCCTATCCATGTGCCTCCGCTTAGGGATCGCAAAGAGGATATTCCGCACCTTACACGCCGTTTTATTGAAAAATTTGCAAATATTCGTAATGCGACAGGGGAGCTTATAACTAAAGGTGCGACAAGAAAGCTAAATGAGTATTCGTGGCCCGGTAATGTAAGAGAGCTTGCAAATGTTATTGAGAGGGTGATGATATTAAAAGCTGGTGCCCTTCCTATTAGCAGTGATGATCTAAAATTTATATCAGTTGGTGCATCAGATAAACATGATATTATAGATACCTTTTTTCAGATACCTCCAACTGGTATTGATTATGATGAGATTCAAAAAAGTATTGTGCAGCAGGCTCTTGATATGACAGCATCAAATCAGAGCAGTGCAGCAAGGCTTTTAGGTCTTTCAAGGGCACGTTTTAGAACTTTACTCAAAATGGTTGAGGAGGGGTGATATTGAGCCTCAGGGTTAAAGATTCATATTTGACTCACAAAGGTATTGTAGCCAAACAGGCTATCTTATTGCTTACGATAATACTCTTAAACATGCTGTTTTGGCTATCTGATGCTAAGGCTTTTGGATTGGTTGAGTCTGATATAGATGGAACAATGCTTATGTTTGTAGGTGAGGAGCTTGATGTTGTAACTGTTGCCTCAAGAACTCCTGAGTCTCCATCTACTGCCCCTGCTGTTGTAAGTGTTGTGGATCATGATGATATTGTTAAATATGGCTATAAGACTGTTGCTGAGGTGCTTGCTACGCAGCCTGGATTTTATATATCTGAGCAGGGAGTGGGTTCTCTTCCATATTTAAGGGGAATCTCAAATGGTATTTTGGTGCTCTATGATGGTGTTCCAGTTCCAACTGGTGGTCCTCGAAGTTATTACCCTTTAGATCACGAGCTTTCATTAAATAGCGTAAAAAGAATTGAGATTATAAGAGGCCCTGGCTCTGTGCTTTGGGGAGCTGACGCATTTGCAGGTATAGTCAATATTGTCCCATTTACTGGTGAAGATGTAACATCAAGACCTGTATCCAAGAGGTATAGTCAGAAAAAGTATAGTCAACAAGAGCTTTCCAGTGGCGGTAAAGTAATTTTAACAGCTGGCTCTAATGATACTTTAAAGGGATTTGCAGATATGGGTTTTAAGGGGAAGAGTTGGAATGGATACCTGTCTATCTATGGTGCTAAAAACAGATATGATAGTGGCTCTCTTATTGATGTTATATTTTCAGATAAAGATGGAGAGTGGAAAATTGGCAATGATATTGTTGATGACTCTGAATACAGCGAATTTACAGCAAATTTTAACTTTAAAGACTCTTTTTCTTTCTCTGCAAGATTGTCAGACTTTAATAAATCTTACACCCAAACTTTAGGCGATGCTGTATCGTTTGGGTGGCCCAGCCAGAAAAAAGTTCCAGCAAACTACATAAAGGCAAATTATTCAAAAATATGGGGTGGCTCTCACTGGAATTTAACAGCATATTATCAAGATGTCTCATATCATCAGGTAGATGCTGGAACATCTGTACAAGAGGGGCTTAATCTGTTTTATGGTGAAATTTTATGGGATCACCGCTTTTTTAAACGGGGGTTGATGACTGCTGGCATATCATATCGAGAGAACCGTATAGATGGTGCTCTTGTTGATGGTGGCTTTCTGCCTGAACTTTTAGCTGCTGAGTATAAATTTTTTACCCAACCTATTGAGCAGATGGATTATAAAAATAGCCTCCAATCATTTTTTTCACAATACCGTCATCCTTTTGACTGGGGTGAGTTTTGGGCAGGATTTAGGCTTGATGACAACTCTATGTATGAAGATTATTCCCCAAGTTATACGCTTGGAATAAATATTCCATTAACAGATGTATGGAGGGTAAAAACAGCATTTGGCACAGGCTATCGAACCCCATATTCTCAGCAGTGGACAGGTAAAGAGCTTTTGACCAGAGATGAAGTATCAACACTGAACTTACAGGCAGAGTGGCTCTTTAGCAGTGGAGATGCAATATCTGCCACAGCCTATATGAGCCGCCTTTCAGATAACGTTAAAATTGACCCTTATGGTGGAGTCTCTGCACCTTCTGGACAAGACTTTTCAGGGATTGAGCTATTTTGTAAAAAGAGGTTTGGCGAAAAATTTGAGAGTTACGCATCTTTCTCAAAGATATTTTACTCTGGAGATGACTACCGTTTTAGTGTGTTAAAATCATCTTTTTTAAGACCTGACGGCACTCGTGTCGATAACTATGATAATTGGTCAGAGGAGTATGATTCTGGTGCAGATTTTATGGCTAATATGGGTATGATATGGCATATATATCCTAAGGTAGATTTAAACTTTACAGCATCGTGGACATCATCTATTCCATACTCTTATAAAGAGAACACAATTGTTGGGGAGTATGATAATCCTCTGCTACTTAACAGTGAGATTAAGATAAAAAATCTTTTTTATGATGATCTTAACTTATCAATAGGTTGCAAAAATATTCTTGATGGAGAGTTTACATATCCAGGTTTTTATGGACCAGTTAATGGCAACCCTTTGACAGGTTATGCAGTTATACGATACTCATTTTAGATTGTGCTCAATATTAATATGGTATGAATTTTGCTTCTATTTATTCTAATAAAAATCAAACAGTGCAATATATTCAGACAAATTACATTTTAAGTTTTATAAGTATTATATGTGTTTATTAGGAGTTGTTGGTTATGAAAACAAAAATTGCAAAATATATGGTTACTCTTCAAATTTTACTCTCATTTTGTGCTTATGAATCTATGGCATTTAATGACTCGGAGGCTGCTGCGTATATGTGGAAACTCATAAATGAGGCTCGTTTAAGACCTGCAAAAACAGTTGAAGCCTACCAGATCGACTATCAGAGGGCTAAAGATTCACTTGGCGATGATGGTTGGATTCTTGAATTAGAAGATGGTCTGCCCCCATTGGCATTGAATGCAAAACTTACAGAGACATCATCAGCCCACAATCAAGATATGATAGCTCGTCAATATTACAGCTACACCTCACCAGAGGGGATTTCGTTTAATGATCGTATTGTAAATAGTGGCTATAATCCAGCCATTACTGGAGAGAGTCTTGGCATACTCTCATTTTATATCTATGTTGACCCTCTAAAGGCTGTTGAGGGTATATTTGAGAATATGCTAAGAGATGAGCTAAACCCTGAATTTGGCTATCCAAAAAATATTTTTAACAAAGATTTTACTGAAATTGGTATCTCATTTATATCAACCACATTTTCACTTGGAAAAGATAGCAGTGGAAAAGATATAACGCTTAATGCCTATTTAGTAACAGCAGATTTTGCAAAGCCAGTTGAACCAAGAACCTATATTTTGGGCAATATCTACAACATTGGCGAAAATCAACCCAGCAATTTGGTATGGAGTGAAAATTGGCTACCTGAAAATAGTTACGCTAAAGACCTTCTAAGCTATAAGGGGTGGAAACCTGAAAAGGCAAACAACAGCTTTATTTTATGGGTTCATAACATTACAGAGGGTTGGAGCGTAGCGGTTGAGCATGGACATCTTGGCATGTATCAGGTGGAGATACCGCCAGATATGTTCTATTCCATTGATCTTTATAGCAAAATTGATGAGCCTCAATCTGAAAATGGATATTCTCAAGGCGATCTACTGGATCGAGTTGTCAATATTGGATTGAATGTTAATAAGATGGTCGATTTTGGAATAAATCAATAGAGTTGTGTTTTTTGACAGTGTGAGTAACCTTAATAAAAAAATAGTATTTTTAGTCGATTTTTTATCTGCAATTTTACCGTTTTGTAATTTTTTTATATTAAATTTTATTTTAGCTATTTATCCAGCCCAGTCAGTCAACTCATCTGATTGGGCTTTTTCTTTTGGCAAGAGTGATAATATTTATCTATGGTCAGATGTTGTTGAGCTATCTGAGCTTAATCTTTTATCAACTGGCAGAGGCGTTACTGTTGCCATTATTGATTCTGGAGTTGACATTTATAATCCTATTTTTTCTAATCAGCTTTGGCAAAATAGCGGTGAGGCGGTTGAAGATGAAATTCTAATAGCTGATGGTTTAGATAGCGATAAAAATGGCTATATAGATGATTTAAATGGTTGGAATTTTGGAGATAACAACAGTATCATTGCTGATCAAAATGGGCATGGAACAAACGTTGCTGGAGTTATTATAAGGAGCGTTCCTGACGCAAACATTATGGCTTTAAAAATTAATCCACAAGATTCTTACACCTTTTATACAGATGCTGTTATTAAGGCTATTTACTATGCTGTTGATAATGGTGCAGATGTTATAAATATGAGCCTAAGCCTTGCAAATGATAGCATTGAGGTTGAAGATGCCATACATTATGCTATTAAAAATGGGATTATTGTAATTAGTGCTGCTGGAAACAGCCCTTATGGAGTATCGTTTCCTGGAATAATAGAGGAGGTTATAACTGTTGGTGCAACAACCTCTGATGGAAAATATATTTTATGGAACTCTCCAACTGGCGATGCTATTGATATAACAGCACCTGGAAAATCTGTAGAGAGTGTTGGGCTTTATGGTGAGAAGGTCTTTGTAACTGGCACATCATTTAGTGCCCCTATGGTATCGGGTGCTGCTGCTGCACTTATGGGAATGAATCCTGCCTTAAAAATTGACACAATCAAAAGTTTAATCTTTCATGGTGCAAAAGATATGGGCAAATATGGAAAAGATGAAGAGTTTGGCTGGGGGCTTTTAAGTGGCAAGGGGATAAAAGAGGTGGCAACTCCATCAATTACGGTAAAAAATAGCTCTGCAAATCATCAAAATCTTGGAAAGAGATTTGAAATCTCATGTTATCTTCCCCCTACAGACTCATATACTGATGTATATATTGCACTTGTAAAGAGTCAAAATAATGAGAAAAATGAAATAGATTTATCAAATCCTCAGTTAATATGGTGGTTAGATAGCGATGGTAGCTGGAAAAACTATAAAGAGTATGGCGTTATATCTGTTGCATCATTAAGGCTTGATAATCAGGGGTTATCTGTTTTACTATTTAGCGATTCAGGCGGAATATGGGAAGACTTTACTCCGTCTGAGTTTGATTCTGGAGCTTATAATGTTGGAATAGCCCTAATAAAAGATTACAGATTGCTCGCCCCTATCTTCTGGACTCCAGTTATTATTTTTAATATAATAGCCGTTTATTAAATGGCTAAGGAGCCAATTTTACAATTTGAATCTAATAGAAAAAAGGGGGGCTACACTTTGAAGAGGTATATCTGCTTTTATATAAAAATCACGGTAGCTTGCTTAACAATTTTGTTATCTACAATCTCTTTATCTTTTATAGGTTTTGATATTAGCTCTGCTATTGCCAATCAGCCTATATTTCCTTTTGCACCAAAAAAGAGTCAAGCTATTGAATCTCAATCTACTGATAATAAAAGTATTGACAATAGTGAGACAACAAAAGCTGAGGCAACCCCACCATTTTCTACACCTATGGTAGAAAAACATATCTTTAGCCCTGAGCCAGATATAGTTGCTGATAGTAACACAACAGTTAATAGTGATGGGCAAAACACTGAAAAGGCGATTGATCCTACCCATCAAACTATTGATAATCTTATGCAAAAGGTAAAAAAAGAGATAGAGCTAACTGGCATTATAATTACGCCATCATCAAAGCGGGCAATGATACTTTATAAAGGCAAAGGATCAAAAAAGCAGACTCCAGAGTTTTATGATGCTGGAGCTTCAATTGATGAGTATCTTTTAAAAGATGTCTATCCAAATTATGTTATAATTGCTCAAAATGATATTGAGATAAAGGTAGGGCTTTTTCAGGAGAGAAATGATCGCCCTAATGCCCCTAAAATTGCTGTTAATCAGAATATTGAGAACAAAATAGATGGCTCTTCTCAGCCAATACCTCAAGAGATTATGAATCCAGAAAATTTTCCTGACCCAAACATAAATGTTCAAGATGGAAGGCTTCAACAAGGCGGCTCTATACCTATGACTCCTCCTCAAGCAATAGGACAAGACCCAAATATTCAGGCAGGAGTTTTGGAGCAAATTCAAGATGGCAATATGCCTGATATGTCAAATCCGTTTGTGAGGGCTATGCACGATGCTGCGGTGCAGGAGTCTGGACATCCTATAATATCTGAAGAGATGAGAGCAAACTTGCAAAATAGAGCAGAACAAAATAGCAATATGGATACAAATCCATTTTTGCAAGCAATAAAAAGGGCAAGAGAAAGACAGCAAAGTCAGCAGCAGTAAAGAAAAATTTAGAATATTATTAGGTGATTATATATTACAGGGTTGCCAAACATAAAAAATGACTTAAAGTTGAGGCAATGTTGTTTTTAAGATTAAATAAAAAAGAGCAATAACCAATAACTTTATAACCTATTTTTAATAAAGGAAATAAAAAAATGTTTAAAAAAATTGAGCCTTTAACACAAAACAGCCATCAGGATATTAGATTTACTTCAGTTGCTGATTACAGTTTTGCAAAGAATGTCTCTAATGCCCCAATTTCATTTTCAGAGTTTATCCACGCATCAAAGTATTATCCAATTGTTTTTCTTAAAGAGCACAACTTACCAGTGGTTCTTTTATCTTTAAATCGCGATCAAAATAACTTTATCAATGAAGATGGCTCATGGAAAGTGCAGTATATTCCTGCATATTTTAGGCAGTATCCATTTATTCTTGTTAAAGCTGCTGCTCCGTCAGATTCACCAGAGGCATCTGGCAATGGCTCATCAGCTTCAACCCCTGATGCTTCTGAAGAGCGATATGTTGTCTGTATTGATCGTGATGCTCCCCATTTTGCATCGCTTCAAGGAGATATAATGTTTACTGCAAATGGTCAATTTACAGATATGACTCAAAAGGCTGTTGAGTTTTTGAAACTATATCAGCGTGAGATGTCTCTCACTTCAAATATTGTTAAAATTATGGAGGATAAAGGTATTCTTGTTGACAGGCAGTTTAATGTAAATATGAACGGACAAAATATTTCCGTAGGAGGTTTTAGGGCTGTTGATATGGCAAAACTTAATGAGCTTGATGATGCAACTCTTGCAGATTGGGTAAGAAAAGGGATCATGCCTCTTATCTTTTCTCATGCAAACTCACTTGCTGGTATGCAGCTAAGTTAAATTGTTGTGTAACTGTTTAGCCAATAAAGACCAAATAAGGAGGGTTATCTTGAGAACATCAAAGTTTTATTTCTATGGTTTTATATTTGTAATATCTATCTGTATTAACTTTTCGAGCTATATCTCCTTTGATGGTTACTCGTTAATTGATTATGCTTTTGCAGACCAAAAGGTTTTATCTCTTAATGAGTGCCTTAAAATTGGCATGGAGAACAATCCAAAACTTAAATCTGCTAAATTTATGGTTGATGCTGCCCAAGAGGATGTAAATGCTGCTAAATCCGATTTTTACCCATCAGTAAGTGCTGGTGCAAATTATAACAACATCACAAGTATTGATGCATCTGGTCCAACTGATTCAGACTACATTGATCAGCAAAACACAAACTACAACGTGGGTGTTTCTCAAGTTCTTTATGCAGGCAATCGTCTTGTAAATGCTCGTGATAGAGCAGTAGAACGCAAAAAGATGTATCTTGAGGAGAGTGCCTACACTCAAGCAGAGCTTGCATACAAGATTAAGGTTGTCTATTTTGAGCTTATGAAGGCAAAGCAAGATGTGCAGGTTGGAGTTGATACTGTAAAGCGTCTTGAAGCTGATGTTATTTCTGCAAGAGCCTTTTACGAAAAGGAGATGGCTCCTTATGCACAGGTTCTCCAAGCTGAGGTTGATCTTGCAGATGTAAGGCAGCAACTTAGCAGGATCAAAAATATGGTTGATCGAAAAAAGTCTGAGCTATTTGTCCTTATAAATCAACCGTTTGACAGCTCTGTAACATTTTTAGGTGGGCTTGATTACTACTCAAAAGGGTTTAATATGACACCTGAAGAGTGCCTTAAAAAGGCGATTTCCAATAGACCTGACTTAAAGAGTCTATCTCATCAGATGGTTATGCTTGAAAAAGATGTTGAGATGGCTAAAGGGAAATACTATCCAATGTTAAGGTTAAACACAGGATATTATGATCAAGATAAAGATTATGACATCTCAAACTCCTCTGATCAGCGTAATACATACTGGAGTGCTGGTGTGAACCTAACGTGGAATCTGTTTGATGGCGGTCGTGGCTGGTATGAGAAGAGACGCTCTGAAGTAGATATGAAAAGGATAAACGAGCAGGTTAAAGATATTAAAAGCAGACTCGAAGCTGGTATTATTACAGCTTTAATGTCTCTTGATGAAGCCAAAGAGCGTATAGATGCAACTGCTGAGAGCGTAGTTGCATCAAAAGAGTATTATGATATGGAGAGTAAACGGTTTCAAGCAGGCATTGCTACGGTCTCATCAGTATTAGATGCACAAGTTAGGGTAACCCGTGCAGAGGTAAGTTATAATCAAGCATTGCTTGATTATCAGTTGGCACGGGCAGAGCTTGATTTTATGACTGGAAACTCTTTTGCAAAATAGTAAAATTAATTAATTAGGTATTAATGCAAGGCGTATTATTATGACAAAATTTATTTTAAAGTGGTCAAAGTATTTTGTAGTTGCAGGTATATTCAGTATGTTCATCAATATACTGAGCCTTACATTTTCGGTTTACATGCTGGCAATCTATGACAGGGTTTTAAGCTCTTACAGTATGCCAACTTTGATGACAATCACTGTTGCAGCTATAATAGCACTTATTGTAAATGCAATGCTATTTTTTCTCAGATCAAGACTTTTAGTAATGGCTGGTGTTGACATTGATAACACCCTTTCAAGCCCAGTCTTTAAAGAGATGCTAAAAGATAGTTGCAGTGTCCAAAAATCTGGCTACTCTGCTGGTTTAAGAGATGTAAATATTTTGCGTAACTATCTTGGTGGCAATGCAATATTTGCTCTGTTTGATATGCCTTGGATGCCTATTTTTTTGCTCTTTGTCTATATGGTTCACCCTATAATGGGAATGGTTGCTACTGGCGGTGTTGTGATTGTATTTATTCTTGGTATAACCCAAGAGCTTCTTACACGAAAACGGCTTGAGATGGCAAATAACATAAATAACGCTGCTGGTAACTTTACATCGCTATGCCTTAGAAATAGCGAAGCCGTAGGATCAATGGGAATGCTTGGCGGAGTAAATGCAAGGTGGCAGGCTCTAAATAATCAAGTTATTACACTTCAGACTAAGGCGAGCAATGCTGCTGGAGTTCTTCAATCTATATCTCAAACTTTTAGAACTGGAATGCAGGTTATAATTTATGGTGTTGGTGCCTATCTTACACTTAAAAATGAGTGTACCCCGGGCGTAATGATTGCATCATCAATTATCATGGGGCGAGCATTAGCACCTGTTGATCAGGCGATGTCAACTTGGAAGATGACTCTTGAAGCACGCTCCTCTTACAGACGGCTTAAAGAGCTTATTAAAAAAGCTGATACCCGTGTTCCAATGGCACTGCCTGACCCAGTCGGTAAATTAGATGTTGAGGCAGCTTCGCTTATTGTAAATGGCAATTACCTTCTTCGCAACATAACATTTTCGTTAGCCCCCGGTGAAGTCATGGGGCTTATCGGTCCAAGCGGTGCTGGCAAGACCACATTGAGCCGAGTGCTCCTTGGCATTTGGCCCTCAATGGGTGGAAAGGTTCGCCTTGATGGCTCAGATGTCTATGCTTGGGATCAAGAGCATCTTGGAAAATTTATTGGATACCTTCCTCAAGATGTAGAGCTTTTTCCCGGAACTGTTAGTCAAAATATTGCAAGGCTTGGTGAGCTTGATCCAGAGGGTGTTATTTTAGCAGCACAAAAGGCTGGAGTGCACGAGCTTATCCAACATTTTCCAAATGGTTATGATTCAATGATTGGCGGAGGACAAGGAAGCATAGTTTTATCAGGAGGACAGAGACAGAGAGTTGCTCTTGCAAGGGCTTTGTATGGAAAGCCAAGACTTGTGGTGCTTGATGAGCCTAACTCCAATCTTGATGAGGCTGGTGAAAAGGCGTTAATGCAGACAATCGCCATTCTAAAACATGAAAAGGTTACAACTATTATTGTAACTCATAAACCATCTATCCTAATCTCAGTTGATAAGGTTCTTGTTATGCAGTATGGTCAGGTCGCAAGATTTGGTCCTCGCCATGAGATTATTCAGATTGCAGGGCAACCCCAAACTCCTCAGCCACCACAGGCTCCGCCTGCAGCAAGCGGTGCTGGTGGGGCAGTTAAACCCTTTGGAGGAAATGGTAGCGGTGGTAATGGGGGGAATCCGCAAGCTGCTGGCTCTTCTGATAATACAAACAAGACCTTACTGCCTCAGTCAGTAGATATTAATAAAGGATTGGTGAATTGATATGACAAACGGTGTTCCATTAGCTAAAATTCCAGTGGCAAAAGCCTCACAAAGTAGCTTGGCATTAAATAGTGCTGTTGCATTAAAAAAAAATGATATGACAGGTAGTTATAAACCTAAACCTGGAATTATTATATTTGCTGGTTTTATTGTAATTTTGATATTTTTTGGCGGACTTGGTGGAGTTGCTGCCTATCTCCCCTTTAGCGGTGCTGTGATTGCCCCAGGCATTGTAAAGGTCTCTCAAGAGAAAAAGATTGTCCAGCACCTTGAAGGCGGTATAGTTAGTCATATTCTTGTTAAAGAGGGGGATAGGGTTAATAAAGGTGATGTTTTAATAAAACTAAAAAGCTCACAAGTTACCTCTTCTGTTGCCCTTCTTAAAGGAAGACTTGCTTCAAAGATGATTGAGGCTCAAAGGCTTGAAGCTCAACGAGATTTTAAAAAGAGCTTTACCACTCCAAAAGATTTGCCTGATGATGTTTCAGATTTAGATACAAAGATACTTGCTGAAACTAAGCTCTTTGAAAAGACTAAACTCTCTTTAGAGAGCCGTATATCAAGCCTTGATACTCGAACACGTCAGATTCAAGAAAAGATACAGGGCACGCAAAATGAGCTAAAATCTAACCAAGACATTATCCGCTCTTTTGAAGAGGAGATTAGAGCAAAGGCGCCTCTTGCAGAGGGGCGATATATGGATAAAGCACAGCTTCTCACACTTAGACGGCAACTTGCCCAGCAAAAGAGCGAGCAAGGGAGGCTTGAGCAGGTGATTGCTGAATCTAAGGTTAGCATTGAGGAGATTAAGTTCTCTATTTTATCTTTAGAAAATGATTACAGGCAACAGGCTGCAACTGAGTTGAGTCGAGTAAACGATGAGATTTTTCAGCTAAGTATGCAGTTATCCCCACAGTTAGACGCAGACGAAAGATTATCAATTAGAGCACCTGCTACAGGTATTGTTATAAACCTTGCAATACATTCAGAAAATGGGGGAGTTATAAGACCTGGCGAGCCTCTGCTCTCTATTGTGCCAGATAATGCTGATCTTATAATTGAGGCTCATTTACGACAAGATATGATAACTAAGGTCTATCTTGATCAGGAGACTAAGGTTCAGCTTGCAGCTTTTAACAGAATCACAACCCCGCCAATGCAAGGCTTTGTCTCTTATATTTCAGCGGACAGTGTTGAGCAGAGGCTTCCTACTGGTCAAATTTCAAGTGCTTATATTATCCATGTAAAGGTTACTAAAGATGAGCTTGAAAAAAATGAGGTTTGGCTCTCTCCCGGTATGCCTGCAACATGCTTTATAGAGACTGAACAGCGAACATTTCTTCAATATCTGATGGAGCCTATTTTGCTTAATTTTGATCAATCTCTGAGAGAGACTCTGTAACTTTTATAGTAGTAGGGTAGGGGTGCAGCAACGCTGCACCCTTTACAAATATTATTCTTAACCTAAAATATATCGCCGCCCTTTTAAAAAAATCTTACGCTTTTATCCTCTAACTGCCACAACTATAACTTCCAAGAATCCTAAAAAATTCAGTATTTTTTTCAATCTCACTTACAACCCCTTTTGATGCTGCATCAGTCAAATCAGCTTCAAGATCAGCGTAAAACATATATTGCCAAGGCTTTCCGTGAATTGGTCTTGACTCTAACTTCACAAGATTTATCTGATTTTCTGAAAAGATTTTCATAACCTCAAACAGAGAACCGGGTTTGTTAGATGTTGAAAATACAATTGATGATTTTGGTGATGAGTTGCTCCTCGCCTCCTGGTTAGCCATCTGCCTTTCAATAATCACAAAACGGGTGAAATTTCTTGGATTATCCTCAATAGCCTCTTCAAGAACTGCCATGTCAAATAGTTGGGCTGCCTCAACGCTTCCAATTGCAGCAGATTCAAGATTAGCAGACTCTGCAACTGATTTCACAGCACTTGCTGTTGCATTAACTGGAATCATCTGAATATCAGGGTTAGCATCTAAAAATCTTCTGCACTGCTGCAAAGCTGGGGGAGGTGCAAACACCTGCTTTATATCCTCTAATTTAGCCACTTTATGGGCTATTAAGTTGTGTATTACACGCAAAGATAATTCGCCAGTGATAAAAAGCTCATACTCTAAAAGAAGATCGTAATTTTCATGGATACTTCCAGCAAGAGAGTTCTCAATTGGGATTATTCCAAAATCGGCAGAACTGTTTTTAACATGCTCAAAAATATCGCGAAATGAAGGTACAGGATAATTTTCAACATCACTGCTAAAATATTGAATCGCTGCCTTGTGGCTAAATGTCCCCTGCTCTCCAAGATAGACAACCCGTTTTTCATCTCTTGAAGTTTTTGATGATAAAGGCTCTCTATTTTCAGAGCTATAACCAGTGTAGTTATGAACAAGCTGCTTTCCAACAACTGGGGCAATCACATAAATATCTCGAATAAGTCGTCCAAACTGTTTTGGATAGAGGCTTTGCGGACCGTCAGACAACGCCTCTTCAGGCTTGTGGTGAACTTCAATCATCAAGCCATCAGCACCAGCAGCAATTGCAGCTCTTGCCATTGGACTTACCTTTTCTCTGATGCCAGTTGCATGGCTTGGATCAATCACTACTGGAAGGTGTGTCAACTGTTTGAGCACTGGTATTGCAGATAGATCAAGAGTATTGCGGGTGTATGGCTCAAAAGTTCTTATGCCTCGCTCGCACAAAATTATGTTTCTGTTCCCTTCAGCCGCAATATATTCAGCAGACATTAGCCACTCCTCAATAGTTGAGGCAAGACCACGTTTTAAGACAACTGGTTTTCCCATTCTGCCAGCACATTTGAGAAGCTCAAAATTTTGCATGTTTCTTGCCCCAATTTGGATAACATCAACATATTTCATCATCAAATCAGCGTGCATTGGCGAAGTTATCTCTGTAACCACCCTTAAACCTGTAACTTCACGTACTTCAGCAAGAATTTTCAGCCCCTCCTCTTCAAGCCCCTGAAATGAGTACGGCGATGATCTTGGTTTAAAAGCACCTGCTCGGAACAGGGTTGCACCATATTTTTTGACCTCTTTTGCAATTATCATTGCCTGCTCACGGCTCTCAACAGCACAAGGACCAGCAATAATTGTGATTTTATCGCCCCCAATCTCTATATTGCCAATCTTTATAATTGTATCCTCTTGTTTCATCTGCCTGCTGACCAGTTTATAAGATGTTGATATTGGCACAACATCTTCAACCCCCTCAATTGACATTAAAAACTCTTTATCAAGTTTTTTCTTGGCAATAACCCCTAATATATTTTGTCCACTTCCCCCTGGCTCATGCACCATGCACCCTTTTTCTGCCAAAATGCTTTTTAGCTGGCTCTTTTTTAGCTGGGTTATACCTTTTTCTAATACTAATATCATAGCTGTTCTCCTTTATTTTTTAAAACAGGCTATAAGTTTTAAACTTTTTATTTAAACTAATTTCTCATAGATAGCTTATACTGAAAACTATCTGAAAGAGCCTGCCAGCTTGCCTCAATAATGTCTTCTGATACGCCAATTGTACTAAAGATATTATTCTCATCTCTTGAGGAGATAATAACACGTACCTTTGCATCAGTTCCATCACTTCCTTCAATAACGCGAACCTTAAAGTCAACAAGGTGCATCTCATCAAGATCAGGAAAGATATTTGTTAGAGCCTTTCTAAGAGCATTATCTAAAGCACTAACTGGACCATCTCCCTCTGCTGCTGTGATCTCAACAGTATCTCCTACCTTTATTTTAATCATTGCATGGGCGTAGCAGGGTCTATCTTTATCCTTTTCAACATTTACCCTAAAAGATTGAAGCTCAAAATGGGGCTGATACTGACCAGTTAGTTTCTCCATTATGATTTTAAGTGAGCCATCTGCAACATCAAACTGGTAGCCATCATCTTCAAGCTCTTTAATGGTGGTAACTATGCTCTTTCCATATTTGCCGTTCTCTCCTAAATCTATCCCCATCTCTTTTGCTTTATATTCAATATTGCTGATGCCAGACTGCTCAGATACCAACACCCTTCTTTTGCCTCCCACAAGCTCTGGATCAATGTGCTCGTACGCTTTTGATGCCTTCATAACAGCACTAACATGAATCCCCCCTTTATGAGCAAAAGCACTGTGCCCCACAAATGGTCTGCTATTAAGTGGGGTCATGTTGGCAGTTTCACTGACAAATCGGGAGAGTTTTGTCAATTTTTTTAAATTTTCTGACAAGATGCAATCATTCTCCATCTTAATCTTTAAAATTGGAATAATTGATGTCAAATCAGCATTTCCGCAACGCTCGCCATAACCATTGATTGTCCCTTGCACCATACGTACTCCGCAACGGACTGCTGAAATTGTATTGGCAAGAGCCATGCCACAGTCGTTGTGAGTGTGTATGCCAAACACAATATCCTCAGCATCACTATTGCCCTGACTTAAATAGAAAGCGTTAATCTTATTGATAGTATCGGCAGTGATACGCTCAATGTCGTGAGCAAGGGTGCCTCCATTTGTATCACACAAGACAATGGTTTTGCATCCTCCTTTAACAGCAGATTTAAGTGTCTCAATTGCGTAAGTACTGTTGTTTATGTATCCATCGTAGTAGTGTTCAGCATCATAAAAGACTCTAAGCCCGTGAGCAAAAAGCCACGCAACACTATCTTGTATCATTGAAAGATTTTCTTCTAAGGTATTCTCCATTATCTGAACATGCAAATCCCACGATTTTCCAAAAATTGTTGCAACAGATGCCCCGCACTCAACAAGTGCTCTTAAATTTTTATCGTGATCAGGTGAGATATTGGCTCGCCTTGTTGAGCCAAAAGCTGTAACTGTACTGTTTTTAAATTTTGTCTCTTGTGCCAATTCAAAAAAACGCATAGCATTTGGATTAGAGCCGGGCCAGCCTCCTTCTATGTAATGGATTCCAATATCATCAAGAGCTTTTGCCACTTTTATCTTATCTTCTGGTGAAAAACAGACAAATTCACCCTGCATTCCATCTCTTAATGTTGTGTCGTATAAGATTGCTTTTTTCATCTGAATTTTTGCTCTTTTAAATTTTAAGAATTGTGATCATTTGGTTTTTATCTTTTTTTCTCTTGTAAGTGCAATTAGACCAGTTCTTGCAGTCTCAATAATTCCCATTGGACGCAAAAGATCGATAAATGCCTCAAGTTTACCATCATCGCCAGATAGCTCAATTGTGTAGTGCTCATGCCCAACATCAACAACTCTGCACCTAAAAATATCGACAATTCTTAAAATCTCTGCCCGCTGTTCAGGCTTTGCATTGACCTTTATGAGCATCAACTCACGCTGAACATATTTTTTTTCAGTAAGATCATTTACAGTAATAACATTGATGAGTTTATGAAGCTGTTTTGTAATCTGCTCAATTATATGTTCATCGCCAACAGTAGTCATAGTGATTCGAGAGAGTGCACTATTTTCAGCGGTCTGTGCCACGCTAAGGCTCTCAATATTGTAGCCTCTTCCACTAAAAAGCCCTGCAATTCTTGATAGAACACCCGGCTCATTATCAACTAAAATAGATAGTATATGTTTTTCATCGCCCATTTTTTGCTCCTTAATTTTTGATTACACCAAAATCATCTCTGTAATTGCACCACCAGCAGGAACCATTGGATAGACGCACTCTTCGCGATCCACAATAAAATCCATAATAACAGTCCCTTTAGATTCAAGCCCCTTTTTTAGAACAGATTCAACCTCATCAAATCTATCGGTTCTAATGCCAACAGCACCGTAAGCCTCTGCTAATTTTACAAAATCAGGGGCTTGCTCCATGTTTGTATAGGAGTATCGTCTATCGTAAAAAAGCTCCTGCCACTGCCTAACCATTCCTAAGTAGCGGTTATTTAGGATCACAATTTTAACATCAAGATTTGATTCAATTGCAGTCATAAGCTCTTGGCTATTCATCTGAATACTTCCATCACCAGCAACGCAAACAACCAACTTATCAGGGCACGCTGCCTTTGCTCCAATTGCTGCTGGCAGACCAAATCCCATAACCCCAAGACCCCCTGAAGTTATAAACTGGTTAGGTCGCTCAAAGTGGTAATATTGGGCTGTCCACATCTGATTTTGACCAACCTCTGTTGTTATTATTGTGTTGCTGTCTGTAAGTTTGTGGAGTCTATCAATTACATATTGAGGTTTTATAACATTATCAACCTGCTCATATCGTTGGGGCGAGGTTGCACGCCATTGTGAAATTTGATCTAACCACTCTTGACGCTCTTTTTGCTCTCCTTTTATATTTTCAGGATTTTCAGCCTCAAGCATTGAGGTTAAAAGCTCTAAGGTGTTTTTGCAATCTCCAACAATTGGGCAGGTTGCCTCAACATTTTTATGGATAGATGTAGGATCAATGTCAATCTGCACAATTTTAGCATTAGATGCAAACTTATCTTTTCGACCAGTAACTCTATCATCAAAGCGAACTCCAACAGCAACCATAAGATCACAGTGCCCAATTGACATATTTGCCCGATATGTGCCGTGCATACCAAGCATACCAAGCCAGAGAGGATCAGAGGCTGGAAATGTCCCAAGTCCCATAAGGGAGGCTGTAACTGGAGTATTTGTCATCTTTGCAAGCTGTGTGAGTTCATAAGATGCCTTTGAGAGCACAACTCCTCCACCTGAAAAGATAACAGGACGTTTTGCAGATTTTATAAGCTCAACCACTTTTGAGAGCTGCTTCATGTTTGGGTTGTAGGTTGGTTTATAAGATTTAAGATCAATTTCGCCCGGCTCTTCAAATTCTGTCATTGCAGCCATAACATCTTTTGGCAGATCAACAAGAACGGGTCCAGGTCTTCCGCTTTTGGCTATGTGAAAAGCCTCTTTAATTGTTTTAGCAAGTTTAGTTATATCTTTTACAAGATAGTTGTGCTTTGTGCATGGTCTTGTAATTCCAACAATATCAACCTCTTGAAATGCGTCATTGCCAATAAGTGCTGTTGGAACTTGCCCTGTAAATACTACAATTGGAATTGAGTCCATGTATGCAGATGCAATCCCTGTAACTGTGTTTGTAGCTCCCGGTCCTGATGTAACCAAAGCCACACCAACCCCGCCTTTTGCCCTTGCATAGGCATCAGCCGCATGAACAGCCCCCTGCTCATGGCGAACAAGAATATGTCTTAGCTCTTGCTCATTGGTAAGTGCATCGTAAATGTCAATAACTGCACCGCCCGGATAGCCAAATATTGTATCAACCCCTTCCTCTTTTATCATCTTTATAAGGATTTCTGCACCTTTGAGTTTCATTGTTTATTTTTCTCCTAAAGTTCTAAAATACCCATATTTATTTTTTGCTCATTATGAATAAATATTTAAAGCCTCTTAAATAAAAATTAAACTGTATTGCTCTATTGTGCCATATATCTGTATTAGAAGTCTGGTTACGTCTTGTTACACAAATAGTGTCGATGGTTTCAAAATATTTTTCTAATCGTTGGTAAAGTAGAAAACCTGTTGGTATAAATTTCTTCTTTTTCCACTGGTCACCAATTAACCAGCCCACTGCTTTGTTAGGTTTTAAAATCCTATGAATTTCTTTAGCAACTTTTTCTAACTCATCAAAAAACTCCTGTTTTTCACAGGATATTTTCCCAATACATCTAATGTCATTTGAGTAACTAATATTGTCTGAATATGGAGAATCAATAAAAACAAAATCAACACTATCATTATTAAGAGGAATACGTCTCGCGTCATTTTTTATTACATCTGGTCTTACAACATTTATATCATAACCAATAACCCTGCGTTTTAGCTCTTTAGCAACATCAATTGTAGTGCCGCTTCCACACATTGGATCAACAACCAAATCATTATCTTTTGTATAACGTTTTAATAGATTCCAAATAACAAAAGCTGAGGTTACGCCATTATACTTATTGTTGCCATGTGGTGTATCTCCATAATTTTGAGTAGGAAAATCCCACAGTGTAGTAGATTCAAGAGCTAACTCTTTTTTATTTACCATCTATTTTTCTTCCGTTTATTAACTTTTTTAAGTCATCAATGAACTTATCAAACATTTTCACTTTACTACTTTCATCAATATTGGTTTCACTTAAAACATAACTACCATCTAAATCCACTTCAATTATAGCTCTACCTTTCTTTGCTGGCTTCTTTATGGTCAATGTCCCATCTTCGTCAGGCGTTATAAAATAGACCTTTATATGCTTTGTAACCGCATTAGATGCGAGTTTTATCTTCCAATATCCAGTTTGGGCAATTCTTTCTCTTAAAGTTACTTTACTTGAAAGCACCGCTATAACCTTATTTGTAGTTGGCTCATAGATGATAATGTCAACATCTGGCAGGTGAGAACCATACTCTCCATAGTCAATAAGCAAGTTTCTTTTTAGCAAACTCATCTCTTTTGAAAGATTCTCTCCTTTAGTTCTTTCAAGGGAGTTGCCATTTACTACTTCAAGTCCTAAACTTCTAACTTCGTCAGTAATTATGTGTTCAATAAGTTTTTCAAGGTTTTTTCCCTTAAATGCCCTCCAAGATTGTTCATGATCAGCTCCTTTAAAATCTTTTTTATGTTGCGTTTTTGCCTCTGCTAAAAGGCTTGAGATATAACGATATGCTTCCTTGCCATATATTTTCTTCCGTGTTTCATACAATTTGATCAAATCTTTTATGGTCATATTTTTTCCATTATTAAAATATACTCTGTTGGATATGCTAATTTCAGATTCTTATCATTTGCTTTCACAAATTGACCTGTTTTAATATCTCGTGTGGAAGGTAACATTTTAGATGGAATTTCTCTACGAATCACATCATAAGTTTTAAGACCAATATTTTCACATTGCTCTTGAAAAACTTCGGCATTCATAATTTCTACTCCTTTAAATTGAGTGTTACCAATAACAATACAGGCTCTTCCACCTTTTTTCAAAGTTCTTTTCATCTCAATAAAACTCTCTAACATATCAGCAAAATAGCTTTGGACTTCTCGTCCTTTTTTATTTTCTCCAAGCTGTTTTACAATTAATTCTGCTAAAGAGCTTTTTACGTCACATTTTTTTGAGCTTTTATAAGCACTACCAATAAATTTTTGTCTAAATTCTGATAGTTCCTTTAAATAGCTAAACCATAAAGATGGTAATTGGTGTAAATCTGCATATTCATAAGAAGTTACATAGGGGGGACTGGTTATAATTAAAGATGCTTTATTGTCATTACAAGGTAATTTGCGAGAATCATTACACTCTACAATTCTATACTTATCAATGTTATGTTTAACTTCATAAGGCAGTAATTGTTCAAAATCAGAATGTTTTTTGAGCATTTTTTTTGATTGATTAATAAATGCTGTCATTGGCTCAACCAATTTTTTATTTTGATCTCTTGTTGGCTTGACACTTTTTTGTAACCAAATTGAGCAAGACTTTAAAATTTGAGCAAATGCAATTAGAAAAAAATTTCTAATATCCTCATCTTTTATTTCAGCAATTCTTGCAAAAATAATTGATAATTTCTCTTTTTGTTTGGGCAAAAACCAATAATCAATTCTATCATTTTTAGGTATTATCTTATTAGCCTCCTCAAAAGAAGTATCATAACTATTGTTGAATCTACTTTCCAAACTAAGCTGAATATTTCTAAATTCTTTATTAATATCGTCTATATTAATAGTGGTAGTCTTAACTTTTGTAAGTAAATATGCAATCTCATTTATGTCAGTCCCAACTCCTATTCTATTATTAATAATCGCCTCAACAACAGTTGTACCACTACCCATAAAAGGATCAATAACTATATCTCCTTTACTGCTATGCTCATTTATCAATCGTGATGCAAGTTGAGGGATAAATTTTGCAGGGTAGGTATAATAAGCATGTGTAATATAAGATGTGTCTTTTATTGTTTTATCAGTAAATGACCAAGAACAATCAATAGCAATATTTTTAAATCGGTTTTTTAAATTTATCATATTTTGATACCAATAACCTTCTTATGCCATGTTTATTGAAACACCGCCCCATTGCCCGCAGATGTAACCTGTTTTTATTTTAGGCTCTGGAAGTTTACAATTTAATAGTGATAACGACACGCCAAAATTCTTATTTTTTCTTCTTGAACATGATAAACAAGCCTATGTTCTTGATCAATCCGTTTTGACCAGCAACCTGCTAATTCATGCTTAAGTGGTTCTGGTTTACCAATGCCGCCAAACGGATTTTCCTGAGTTTCTTGTATCAATCTAATTATACGTAGTGCTTTTTTACGGTCATTTGCAACCCACCAAGCTAAATCTTCAAATCCTGCGGGATCAAATTCCAAGCTGAACACGGGCATATTCAAATGAAACTCCTTTGTTTCTATTTTTAGCTTCCAAAAGACGCTCTCTCATTGCCTCGCTTTTTAACAAATAAGCTGTTTCTCGTTCAGATATTATCTCTTGCCATAGTGCAATAGGTATAATCACACTAACAGCTTTCCCTTCTTCGTCTGACACATATTGAATCTGTGCTTGTGCAGCCATTTATTCCTCCGTAAACATTATCGTCTGACACATATTAAATTTGTGATTGGCAGCCATTTATCTATCTACCATAACCATTAGATAATAAAATGTTTCAGGCAAACACCGCCCCATTTCCCGCAGATGTAACCAGTTTTGCGTATCTTGCCATGTAGCCTGTTTTTATTTTAGGCTCTGGGCGTATCCATTTTGACAAACGTCTTTTTATCTCTTCATCTGACACTAAAAGCTCAATTGATTTTGCTGGAATATCAATCTTAATTTGATCTCCCTCCTCAACTGCTGCCAAGACGCTTCCTTGCATTGCTTCTGGCGAGATATGCCCAATTGATGCACCTTTTGTGCCGCCTGAAAATCTGCCGTCAGTTATAAGAGCAACATCTCCATCAAGACCCATGCCAGCAATTGCTGAAGTTGGGGTGAGCATCTCTCTCATTCCAGGACCTCCAGCAGGTCCTTCATATCTAATTACAATCACATCGCCTTTTTTAATGGTGTTTGACATGATTGCCTCAGTTGCAGCCTCTTCTGAATCAAAAACCCTTGCTGGTCCTTGATGGCAGAGCATCTCTTTTTTTACAGCAGACTGTTTTACTACGCACCCCTCTTTTGCAATGTTGCCAAACAGCACAGCAAGTCCGCCCTCTTTATGGTATGGATCGCTTATTGGTCTGATAACATTTGAGTCTTTAACTCGTGCGTTTTTTATATTTTCTGCAACTGTTTTGCTTGTAACGGTGATGCACGACTCATCAACCATACCAGCATCAAAAAGGGTTTTAAGAACTGCCTGTATTCCGCCTGCATAATATAGATCAACAAGATGATCCTTGCCACCTGGACTTAAAGAGCAGATATGAGGGATTTTTGAACTCATCTCGTTTATCAGTGTAAGCGGAATATCAAGACCAGATTCGTGTGCTATAGCTTTGAGGTGAAGAACTGTGTTTGTTGAGCAGCCAAGTGCCATATCAACGGCAAGTGCATTTCTAAATGATGTTTCCGTCATAATCTGGCGGGGAGTGATGTTATGCCTTAAAAGTTCCATGATTGCCATTCCAGCCTCTTTTGCTAAACGGATTCGTTCAGAAAATGGGGCTGGTATTGTGCCATTTCCCGGCAAACCCATGCCAATTGCTTCGGTTAAGCAGTTCATTGAATTTGCAGTAAACATTCCAGCACATGAGCCGCAAGTTGGACAGGCTGCATTTTCAATCAACTGCATCTCATCTTCACCCATTTTTCCACTTTTAACAGCACCAACCGCCTCAAACACAGAGATTAAATCGATCTTTTTTGACTCATCAAGAGGATTTTTGCCCGGCAGCATGGGACCTCCGCTTATGCAGATTGCTGGAATATTTAAACGTGCTGCTGCCATGAGCATTCCCGGAACAATCTTGTCGCAATTTGGCACCAATACAATTGCATCAAAAGGGTGTGCCATAGCAGATACCTCAATTGAATCTGCAATTAGCTCTCTGCTTGCAAGTGAGTAGTGCATACCAGCGTGGTTCATGGCAATTCCATCACACACGCCAATTGTTGAAAACTCCATTGGAGTTCCGCCAGCCATTCTGACCCCAGCCTTAACTGCATCAACAATTTGATTTAAGTGTATATGACCTGGAATTAGCTCATTTGCTGAATTGGCAATTCCAATTAATGGGCGGTTAATCTCTTCATCAGTAAAGCCAACTGCCTTCATAAGACTTCTGTGCGGTGCTCTTGCAACCCCTTTTTTTGCAATGTCGCTTCTCATTTTTTCCCTCTTTTTTAAGTTCAATGGAACAAGTTTTAATAAAATTAAACAAAAAAGCCGTTATCAGCTTTTGCTGGGCTGATAACGGCTTTTAAAGAATCTTAATTATGCTCTATACTTATGCCAATGTCAGCCCTTTCTCCTGAGGGCGATAATAATCGCCTCCACAAGGATAAGAGATAGAATAAAATTGACAATAAGAATATTTTGCATCTTAAACTCTAATTTTGAAATTAAATTTTCATACTAAACCATAAATAGTGGGCAATTAACTATATGAACCAAAATGGTCTGTCAAGATAAAATATTGCTATCTAAACTAAACCTGTTTGAAATCTTGAAACCTGATTAATAGATGATGCCATGTAGCCAGCCCCAAATCCGTTATCAATATTTACAACAGCAACATTGGAGCTGCAAGAGTTTAGCATTCCTAAAAGGGCAGCAATTCCGCCAAATCCAGCACCATAGCCAATGCTTGTAGGAACAGCAATTACAGGAGCTTTTACCATTCCAGCAACAACGCTTGGAAGTGCCCCCTCCATTCCAGCCACAACAACAATAACAGATGCACTCTCAATCTTTTTTCTGTGTGCAAAGAGCCTATGAATCCCAGCAACACCAACATCAAATATTGTGCTAACACGATTTCCCATTGCCTTTGCTGTAAGATATGCCTCTTTTGCAACTGGAATGTCAGATGTGCCAGCAGAGATGATAAGTATGTTGCCATCAGATTTTATTTCAGCCTCTTCTTTTTGGCTTAAAATTAGCATTTTAGCATCATCATAAAATTGTGCATCAGAAAAGACTTTTATAACCTCAAGGGCTTTATTTTGCTCAATGCGAGTAACCAATATTGTCTCATTGCTTGCCTTTGACATTGCACTCATAATCCCAACTATCTGATCAGAAGTTTTACCTTGACCAAATATCACCTCTGGAAACCCTTTTCTAAGGGTTCTGTGGTGATCAACGCTTGCATAACCATCAACATCTTCAAACGCCATATTTTTTAACTGACTCTGTGCATCTTTTACAGATACAGCCCCGTTAGCAACACTTTCCAGTAAATTTTTTAACGCTTTTTCATTCATATAAATTAGACCTCAGCAGCTTTTTTATAATATTTTTTCAATAGGCTCAATAGTATTACAAGGATTTTTAGAGTAGAAGAGTTGGCAAAGCTCATCACCCAAAATTTCAGAGTATTTTAATGCTATGTTCCAATGCTCAATCCTTTTTCTGTTGTTTTTCTTAAATAGCTTAAAATCTTGCCTCTCTGGGATTTTTTTGCCGGGTAGCATATCTGTAAATTTACGAGATGGTGCTATAAGTAAAACCTTTCTAAAATTTTGAGGATTTGCAGATCGCCATTTTAGCTGTTTATCAAGCCAGCCCGGAACAACGCGGTCTATGTAGTGGGGAAATAGCACGATTTTATTTTTAAAGCTGCTATTCTCTTTATTAGCTGCTCCAAAAAAAGGAATATCAAGATGGTAATCAATCATGCCTCCATCTCTGTAAATACCTGAAGGTGCATCTAAAATATTGCTCACCCCCTTCATCACAAGGGGAATTGAGCCAGATGAGATAAGAGCTTTTTTAAAATTTTGGGCAGTTAATCCAACCTTTATCATTGGAAAACTCTCTAAATCATAAAATGGCGGTATCTCTGATGGGTTGTAAAATAGCACTCTTGTAAAAAAGTGGGCTAAATTTCTTCTGTCAAAAAGATTTGCCAAAGCTGCCACTGATATTGATGAGGCTAAAACAGATATTTTATCGCTTCCACTGCCCATAAATTTTGACCGAACAGATAAAAAATTTATGCGACAATATGGGTGGTTTAGTATCTGAACAATTCCATTATCATCAATAAAGCCATCTAAAATTTTTGAGCACTCATCATCAATCTCATCAAGGTTAGGCTTTATTGAGTATGTTTGATTTATGTATGACTCAGCTAAATTTTTAAGCGACTTTTTAGGGTTATTTTGCGATGCTGCTGCAAATCTCCACGCACCAGCAGAAGAGCCTAAAAGAAAAAGGGGATCAGGATTTTGCGATAAACAAGATGCCCGTTTTGCAAACCACTCTGAAAATAAAAAGCGATCAATTGCACTTAAAATCAACCACTTAGGACCTCCAGCAGCTCCAGCTACAACCTTGACAATCTCCTGCTTTAATCCATGCTCCTTAATTGTGGAGATAGCCTCATCTCCTGCGTAAATAGATAGATATTTTGACATTTTTAAATCTTTTTTATGTTGAAATTAGTTTTAATTAATTTTAAATCGGCAATATGTGCATCTCATGCTCAACCTTGTGGATACCGCTAAAGACCCGCCCGCTTCTGCCATCAATTGATATAGGATCGCCAAATTTAACACGCTTTCCATCAACTTCGCAATACTGCCTTGATTCATAAACTTTCATCTGGCGACAACCAACTACGCATGTCTTCTCAAGCCGTACAGCAACAACAGAGGCGTGAGAAGTCTGCCCCCCGCGTGATGTTAAAAGTCCATCTGCCATGCTGATAAACTTAATATCTTCTGGAACTGTATCTTGTCTGATTAATATTATTGGGATTGTGCTATTTTTTTTACAAAGCTCGTTTATATTCTCCTCAGAAAATACAGCAACTCCAGAGATAGCAGAGCCTGAAACTCCAATCCCTTTGGTAAGAAAAGATTCCTTTAATGAGTCTGTCTCAATAAAGACATCAAACTGCTCTTTTTTCTTAATTGTTATCATATCGCGGGTCTGAAGAATATACAAATCCTTTGGCTCTTGACTCTCAAATGTAAACTCAATCTCTTGTGGATTCCATCTTTTTTCGTAAACAAGCTCTCTTGCAATCTCAAGAAGCTCTTGATAAATTTTTGGAAAGCGTATCTCAAGGCTCTTATCCACACCTCTTCCGTCTAACTCTGCCTGCTCAACTGAAATTGGGTAGCTGGTTACAAGCCCAGAGACAATATCCTCGCCCTGATCCCCATAAGCATAATCTCCCCACAAAGCAACCCTTCTAACTTTGCGGTATGGGTGAGATGTGAAAAATACACCAGAGCCAGAGCTGCTGCTCTTGTTGCCAAATACCATAGTTTGGACAATTACCGCTGTTCCCCACTCATCAGAAATATCCATAACTTTTCGATAATCAATAGCTTTTTGGGTTCTCCAGGAGTCTAAAACCATTGTGATTGCACCAACAAGCTGAAGCCAAGGATCCTCAGGTATAACAACCCCTTTTTGACGCACAAGCCTCTGATAATCCAAAGCAAGATTTTGCATCTGTGTTGGCGTAAACTCCCATTTTATCTTAACATTATATTTAGATTTAGCATGATCCATAAGCTGCTGAAAATCGTCTCTATGAACCTTATCTGAAATCATTGCCCATGACTGAATAAATCTTCGATAGTTATCCCACGCTAAGTATGCGTAATTTGGGTAGAGATTGACATACTCCTCAATCAAATCCTCATTAGCCCCTAAATTTAGAATTGTTGACATGATCCCAGGCATTGAAAGAGCTGATCCGCTTCTAACAGACAAAAGAAGTGGATTTTCAGGGCTGCCAAAAACTCTGCCTGTAATCCCCTCAATGCGTGTCAGAGCCTCACGCACCTGCTTCATAAACCCCTCTTTTGCTTTTAAAAAGTTATAAACAACATCTTGGCATCTAAATATCTCTGTTGTGATTATAAATGCTGGCGGAACTGGAAGTTTATCTTGAGTCATGGTAATAAAATTAAAACCTTTGTTGCTAAGATGGATAATATCGTGCGTGTATGGGTTAAAATCATGAAGCATGGAGATTGTCTTTTCAGGGTTGTAGGTCATCAAAAGATCAAGGAGATTTTCGTTAAGCTCGCTCTTTTGACGCTCTAACGTCTGCATGATCTTTGAGATAAAATTATCAAGATGCTGCAAACCAAATGTTGATGAGATAAGATCACGCAAAAAAGCCTCTGATAAGGTGTGGGTTGTGTTTAATATCTCATCTTTGCCCCATGCTAAATCGCCTTTTATGCCAGTTGCAAGGCGATAGCCATGCGATAGATTTTGATAACCTATCTGAGGAATAATTATTGATAGATTATTTTGGTGAATATTGGTGTAGTAGGCGTAGATAATATCTTTTACCCCTTCTGATAACCCTCTGAAAATATCTAAGTATTGGGTGTAGGAAAATCGTCTTACCTTAAGAGAGCTATCTAAAAGAGATAGGTAGGTGCTAAGCCGCCGCGAAGTTATGCCATCAATTGCAAGTGCCCTAATATAGAACTTTAAACAGCGTGATATGCTAAAAAAAGTTGCCTGAGTTATAAACGATAAATTTACAGTTTCAGGCAGCCGTTCAATGTAGTTAGAAGCAAGATTCTCAAGCCTAAATGTAAGGCTTAGGCTGTCAAATTTTTTTTCTTGGTAACTTCCATACATTGATGGAATATCAACTGCAATATGACGTTTGTGATGAATTGCCTCTCTTGCCTGAAATTTTTCTTCTGACAAAATTATCTCTTTTAGCCTCTCAAGCTGGCAGAGCAGAGCATCAAGAGACTCCTCTGTGTTGCCCTTTTCAAGAACATTTACAAGATCAGCCATACCGCTAAATCCCTCTTGTTCTGCCTGAATAAACTCGCTCTTTATCTCCTGAAAACTTAAATGGTATTTTTGGTGAACCAATCTGTACATCTGAACAATGTTGTCAAAACGCTTTCGCTCTGTAAGAGAAATATCTTTTTGACTGTTTAAAAACTGTTTTCTCTTTTTTTTATCCCATCGTAAAATATCATCTATTGATGAAAATTTTAGCGATCTTTTTATTCGTATTAAAAGAGTGTGAAGCTCATCAATAAACTCTCCAGAGGTTTCAATCTGCTCAAAAATTTCTGGTGGCATAAATTGGGCAAGAGGCTCTTTATCAAGTGTTATCCAAAAATTAAATATCTTTTCAATAAACTCCACAATCAAGTTAGAGCTTTCAACATGAGCCTGTTTTCTTAAAAAATGGATTAAAATATCTTTGCGTTTATGTGTCTCATCAAGGGCTGTGGAGACGTAGCGAAGCTCGCCCTCTGCACCAATCTCATTGAAAAATACAGGCATAAGTTTGGTAAACTGCTTTGCAAGGTTGTAAATAGGCTCAATTGGGTGGTTCAAAAGATTTGTTATGTCTCGCTGAAAAAGATCAGTATCTTTTACACATGTTCCAGCAAGTTTTATGTTGATAATCAGGGCGGAAAATAGGGTTGAACACCATTTTGGCTCTTGAGTTATAAGATGTAGCCAAACCCTTATGTTTGTTAGATGAGCTGGGTTTGTTATTGGCTGCCAATCTTCATCAACTCCGCTAACTGCTGCATGTTCAAATCCAAATCGCACAACCTCCCACAAAAAGGTCTCAACCATTTTGCTGTTACCACGTTTAAACACCTCATCGCCAATTATCTCAATGCACTTTAAAGATGTGTGTGGGTATTTTTTGACGTTGGCTTTTAAGAGCTTAAATGTTGTTAAAAAAAACTTTTCAATCTCCTCAAAGCTCTCTTCTCTTATAAGTTTTACCAAACTTTGATTAATCTCACGCAGAGCCTCTTCATGGATAAGATAAAGACCTTTTGTATCCATGACTCTAAATAAAAATCGAAGTTTAAGACTATCAGATAGTTTTTCAGAGCTGTTTTTAATTGACCTGTACTCTTTAACAATATCAAGATGATCAGGCATCTTCATCATCTTGTTTAACTCTAAATCTCTGCTTGTCTCTAAAATCGCAAGATATGAGTTTATTGTTTTATGAGATATTGGCTCAATCAAAAGATAAATCTCTTTATTGATATTTAGATCGCTTTGATTTAAGAGCCACTGATATGGGTCTTCTTCTTCAAGCCAATAGGTGTAGTTTTTTTGCAAAATAGTTTTTATTAAAGATTTGATAGGGTTGTAGTCAAACTCTGATTTAACATCATCAAATGCAGCAAGACGAGATGCAATCCGTTTTATAGAGTATTGCCCTTGAACAATCTGCATAATTGCTCGACTGTTTTTTATATCTGAAAGTTGATTTAAGCGAGAAAAGAGCTGATTTATGGAACTTGAATAGTTTAATAGATCAGAGCTATCAAATAGAGAAATCACCTTATCAAGCCACAAAAAAAGGGCATCAACAGCTTGAGATTGAAGAGTATCATTTTTTTCTAAATCAGTAATAGCTTGAAGAAAAAAATCGGCAAAAAGTAAGAATGCTTCTGTGGCTTTTTGGTGTTTTTTGTAGATATTGCAGTTTTTAATTGCATGGCTTTTTAAGTGTGGCAACACCAATGACCAATTGCGAAAAGGGTGGCAAAGTTCGTAAAGTAGGCTCTCAAGGTTGTTGTGGATACCGCAAAAGTTTGAGACCATATCAAGAAGAGGGGTGTATTTAGGATTTATGACAACCGTTTTTGCAGTCTCTTTAAGGTTTGCCGTAAGTGCGTCTGATTCGATATTTTCACGAAGATAGATGGTCATTTGTCATTTTTTACCTCGCTATTTTCTATTTATGGTATTTTGTGGGATAAAGATAAAATTTACCCCACGCTGAGTAAACCTTAAAATTTTAAATCGGTCTGCAAGACTCCATGTGCAGTATAAGATCAAGCATACGATTAGAGTAGCCCCACTCGTTATCATACCAGCTCATAACCTTGACCATATTGCCAATCACCTTAGTTGATGGTCCATCAACCACAGAAGAGCGGGGATCGCCTTGAAAATCAATTGAGACTAACGGCAGGTCTGAATATCCAAGATAGCGACCAGCAGCAGCTTTAAGAGCCTGATTCACCTCCATTACGCTGGTCTCCTTTTCCACCTCCATAACAGCATCAACAAGCGAAACATTAGGAGTTGGAACGCGAACCGCAAGCCCATCAAATTTTCCTTTAAGCTCAGGAATCACAAGCGAGACAGCAGCAGCAGCACCAGTTTTGGTTGGAATCATGGAAAGCCCTGCTGCCCTTGCACGTCTTAAATCGTTATGGGGAAAATCAAGAAGCCTTTGATCTCCTGTGTAGGCATGAACTGTTGTCATCAAACCCTTTTTGATTCCAAAATTATCCAAAATAACCCGTGCAAAAGGGGCAAGACAGTTTGTTGTGCATGATGCGTTTGAAACTATATGGTGAAGAGTTGGATCATACTCCTCCTCATTAACACCCATAACAAATGTTTTTATATTACCTTTAGCAGGGGCAGATATAACAACCTTTTTTGCACCAGAATCAAGATGAGCTTGAGCTGCAGCAGCATCGACAAATAGTCCAGTGCATTCAGCAACATAATCAACTCCAAGATTGCCCCAGCCAATATCTGCTGGAGAACGGTGAGCTGATACAGCAATGTGCTTGCCATCAACTATTATACCTGTCTCATCTGATGTTACATTTTTGTCAAACACACCCATCACAGAGTCATACTTTAACAGGTGGGCAAGGGTGGCGTTGTTGGTCAGATCATTAATTGCAACAACCTCAATATTAGCAAATGCACTATCTTTGCTAATTGCACGAAATATATTTCTTCCAATACGTCCAAAACCGTTAATTCCAATTTTGATTGTCATGTTACAAATCTCCTTTTTATTATTGGATCTATTGTTGCACTACAAACTTTTTTATCCAGCCTGCAAAACGCTCAGATTGTAAGTTCTCTTTGCTGTTGGATATTTTATCAAGTTTTTCCATCTCTTTTACAATATGCTCTAAACTTTTTTCTACACCTGCCCATTTTGGCTTTTTGGAGTAGAATTTATCAGCAAAACAGATAATCTCCTCCTCAATTGTTACTGGCAACATATCGCGGCACGGCAGAGGCAGATTGTTCACTTTGATATTTTCAGCAGTAATTCCAGCCCCTGTATGACGCTCACACACAAGACCATGACTTGAAAAGCCAATGGTGTCAAGCAACTCTCTTCCTAAAAAACCATGACACACATAAGGGTATTTGCCCATGCAGTAGATTGATGGCGAATCTGTCAGAAATATTCCAATATCATGGAGCATTGCAGCATCAAAAATGAACTCTATATTTATAGGTTTCTCAAGGTTTAAATGGCTTATGTTTGATGCAATCTCAACACTTTTTTTAGCAACACACTCTGCATGATCCATGAAAATATCATAGAGTTTTGTGCCTTGTTTATAATATTGTTTGATTATGTATTGTGTATCCATCATTACACTTACACCCCAGACCTTTTTCCTGTCATGCTTATTATCTCTATCTTTATCACAGCAATTGCGTTTATAGCACTTTGAGAAAACTCAAAAGAGCCATCAGAATATTGCCCCATTATGATATTTAGAGCATCTTGTTTGTCTTTAAAATCTTCGACAAATGAGGCTTTGCCAAACCCTATAACGCTCTTAAAATTCATTCCCCAAGAGCATGGTTTGTCAGATTTTTTAAGTTCAACATCAATATCAAACTCAAAGCAGACATTTTGATTTTTTCTCAAAATCTCAATTTTTTTTCCCTCTAATGCACTGTGAAGATAGATAAATCCATCTTTATAGCCAAAACATAACGGAACAATGTATGGCATCTCTCCATCTGATAAGCCAAGATGGCAGACATTAGATTTTCGTATAACAGTCTCAATTTCAGATTTTTGGGTGATCTCTTTCTCTTTTCGTCTCATAATTACTCTCGCTTAGTTTTTTAATTTCTATTTATGGTTGACATATAAAGTTTAATTAATATGATTTATCAAAAATATAAACCAATGCTATATAAAAATAAGGAGTTTTGCAATGAAAGTTATTTTTCCATCAAATAGTCAACTTGGACTTACTGGCTCAGTTTATAACCATTTTGGTTCAGCACCATTTTTTGTCTTTGTAGATAGTGAAACAGGCGAGCATAAGGTTATAACAAACCTTGATAAAGACCACGAACATGGCAACTGCCAGCCCCTAAAGGCTATGGGAGATATTACTGCTGATGTGGTTGTTGTTGGAGGTATTGGAGATGGTGCGTTAAAAAAACTTGTAAATTCAGGGATTCAGGTGTTTCGTGCAGTTGAGGGGAGCGTTCAGACCAATCTTGAGCTGCTAAAAGAGAATAAGTTAGATAAATTTACCCCTAAATTGACCTGCATGGCTCACCAACAGGGCGGCGGTTGTAGTGGTCATAGACAGCACTAATCGCGACTAATATTTTGTTATTTTGTGGATTTTTAAGGCTTTACACTTTACGAGGAAGAAGTTTTTGAAGAGCAATTGCCAACGCATTAATTGATAAAGGTTTAGCAAGAACCTCATCAATACAAGATGCGTTGGCTCTTGCTGTTGTGGTTATATCGCAAAAACCTGTAACAAGAACAACTGGAAGGGTAGGGCGGATAGCCTTTATCTTCTCTGCAAGCTCAATTCCTTGAATCTCTGGCATTGTTAAATCTGTGATAACAATATCAAAACTATCAGGATTTTTTTGGATAATCTCAAGGGCATTTCGTGGAGATTTGACAGCTAACGGCTCATACCCTATCTTTTCGAGCATCATCTTTCCTAAATCAACAAGCATCTGCTCATCATCAACAAATAGAACTTTGCCATGCCCCATATTATCTATCTTGACTGGTGCTAAATCAGAAGCCATTTTTCGCTTTTCTGGAAATTGTTGTGGAAAATAGATTGTTATTTTTGTCCCTTTATTAAGCTCACTATCTATCTTAATTCCGCCATTAGAACGATTTACAATCCCATGAACAACTGAGAGACCAAGACCTGTGCCATATCCACCTGTTTTTGTGCTAAAGTAGGGGTCAAATATCTTCTCTACTGTCTCTGGTCTCATGCCTCTGCCGTCATCTTCTACATATATTGAAACATACTTACCATAAGGGATACCAATCTCACGAGATAACGTATCATTTGAGCTATCAAGAGTTATATTCTGAATTCCAATGGTGATATTGCCTCTTTTCTCCTCCATAGCCTGCATAGCATTTGTGGCAAGGTTTGTTATTATTTGGTGAATATCAGTAGGAGAGACAAGAACATAGCCAGCATCTTTATCTATTTTAGTTACAAGGTTAATTGAGGTTGGAATAGATGCCTGAAGCATCTTTATTTTCTCTTTTAACATTGATGCTACCAATACTGGCGTGTTAGGGGCACTTTGAGACTCCTGTTGCCTGCTAAACTCAAGAATTTGAAGTGTAAGATTTTTTGCACGATTGCAGCCATTAATAATCTGCTGAGTGTATCGCATACTCTTTTCATTACCGCTTGAATCCATCTGCAAGAGTTGGGCATAACCAAGTATGGAGCCAAGTATGTTATTAAAATCATGGGCAATACCGCCAGCTAAAGTACCAAGTGCTTCAAGCCTTTGAGACTCTTTAAGGCTAAAAAGAAGTTTTTCCTTCTCCTTTTCAGCAAGTTTTATACCTGTGATGTCTTTATCTATCCCTCGATAGCCCACTATTTTTCCATCTTTGTTATAGATAGGTTTTCCGCTTGTTAAAAAATAGACACATCTATTATCTTTTGCGATTTTAATGGTCTCGATGTTGGTGTAATTGCTGCCTGATGCGATACTGTTTTGAATAATTGGAAGTGCATTTTGGATACTCTCTGAGGACATAAGATAAGAAAAGTGCTGGTTAATAAGCTCAGAGGCTGTGTATCCAATAATATTTTGAACATTATCAGATAGATAGCTGTATTTGCCAGACTCATCTGTCTCCCATATCCAATCTCCTGTGATTAACGCAATATCCATAAAACGATCTCTATTTTCATCATTAGGATATACTGTGCCATTTTCAACTATTGTCGATAAATTTGTAATTGGTGATTTGTCAGTATGGTGGGGCGATTGTGAGGTAGAGTCAGAGTTCATGGCATTTTTTTATCCTTTTTATCGAAAACGGCTTAAAAAATGAAAACATGATTAACAGTAATCTAATAAAGATGATATTATAAAATATAAAAGCTAATATTGTATGAACTATTATTAAATAATAGAGGCTTGTGTCAAATATTTTCTTAAATAATAATTATAGATGGTTGAAAATAAATTATGTAAAGGAGTTTATAAAATATGGAATCTTTACTAAATGCACTCTCCCCACTTGATGGCAGATACAGACAGATGACAGCAGAGTTAAACGATATTTTTTCTGAATATGGTCTGATACGTCAGCGGGTTTATGTTGAACTTGAATGGCTTAAATTTATAATCAAAGATTTAAATCTTGCATCGCACTTTTTGCAATCTAAATCAACTGCCCAAACATCATCTGACTTATCATTGCTTGATCTATCTAAAATTGAATCTATCCTAAATAACTTTACCCCCTTAGATGCAAAAAAGATAAAAGAGATAGAGTCAATAACCAACCACGATGTTAAGGCTGTTGAGTATTTTATTAAAGAGAAGTTGGTCGATTTTGGTTTATTTGACATAGTTGAATGGGTGCACTTTGCCTGCACTTCAGATGATATAAACAACATCTCCTACTCGTTAATGGTAAAACAGGGCAGAGATGTTATTGTAAAATATCAATCTGATTTGGTTAAAAAAATTGAAGAAAAAGCACTTGAGTATAAATCTATCACAATGATGGGAAGAACTCACGGTCAGCCAGCAACCCCAACAACCGTAGGCAAAGAGTTTGTCAACTTTGCGTGGCGTATTAAAAAAGAGCTTGATCTGTTAAAAGGGGCATCAATTGAGGCAAAAATTAATGGTGCTACTGGCAACTACAATGCTCATCAGTTTGTGTTTCCGCACATTGACTGGATTGAGGTTAGCAGGCGATTTTTATCAGACCATCTTGGTCTTGAGCCGCTATTATTTACTACCCAAATTAATCCAAATAGCTATCTATCGTTTATCCTTCACACTATGGTTAGATCAGCCGCAATTACAGTTGATTTTGACAGAGATATGTGGGGATACATCTCACTTGGATACTTTAAGCAGCGTCTCAAAAAAGGGGAGACTGGCTCTTCAACCATGCCGCACAAGGTCAATCCAATTGATTTTGAAAATAGCGAAGGTAACATGGGGCTTGCAATCTCAATGATGGAGCATCTTGCTGTTAAACTGCAAAAATCTCGTTTTCAAAGAGATTTGAGCGACAGCACAGTGCTCAGAAGTCTTGGCTCTGCCTTTGGTTACTATCTAATTGGTATTAAAAATGCGATAAAAGGTATTGGAAAGATTGAGGTTAATGTTGATGCAATAGCTAAAGATTTAGAAGAAAATCAAGAGCTTTTAGCAGAGCCATTTCAGACTGCAATGCGTGTTTATGGCGAGCCTAACCCTTATGAACGGCTAAAAGAGCTTACACGCGGGCAAAAGATTGGTAAAAAAGAGCTTGATAGATTTGTAACTTCACTTGAAAAGGTACCAGAAGATTTTAAACAAAAGATGAAAAGTCTTACTCCATCAAGCTATACAGGTCTTGCCGAAAAACTTGTGGATCAATATTTTAAACTCCAAATTTTAAACTCCAAGCGGGCATGAATTGAGCTTTTTCTAAGTAGAGACGCACGGCTGTGCGTCTCTCTTAAAATGCAACTTACTTACAACATCTGCTTTTGGGCATTTATAATCGCAACCTCTTCAAAAGTTTTGATCTCAGCTAAAATGCGTGTTGCAGCATCTATTAGTTCAAATGCAAGTGCAGCACCTGTCCCTTCACCAAGCCTAAATTTAATATCAAGAAGTGGCTCAAGCCCCATGAGCTGGTGCATAAATTTATGCCCAACCTCAACAGAGCGATGCCCAGCAAATAGATAATCAACAACATTAGGAGCAAGTTTGTAGGCAATCAGTGCTCCAGCAGTTGATATAATTCCATCGCAAACAATTGGAATCCCATAAGCTGCTGCACCAATCACCAAGCCAGCAAGCCCGCCAATCTCAAATCCTCCAACTTTTGATAGCACATCTATTGGATCATATGGATTAGGCTTATGAAGCTCAAGAGCCTTTTCAATTACTTGAATTTTATTTTTAAGCATCTCATCATTGATTCCAGTTCCTCGCCCTGTCAGCTCTGCCACACTTATACCAGAAAAGGCTGCAATAATTGCTGATGAGGGTGTTGTGTTGCCAATGCCCATGTCACCTGTTCCTAAAATATCAACTGTTGTGCCATTTAAATCAGCATCTTTTAAAAGCTCCTCAACAATTGATATGCCGCCAAGAATTGATTGAATCGCCTCATCTTTGCTCATTGCTGGCTCTTTTGCAAAATTTGAGGTGGCTTTTCTCACCTTTTTGTGAAAAATTGGCATGTTGGGGCTAAAATCAAAATTTACCCCAAAATCTGCAACCTTAACAGTTGCCCCTGCATGTTTTGCTAAGACATTTATAGATGCACCGCCATTGACAAAATTTTCAACCATCTGAGGTGTAACCTCTTGCGGAAATAGACTTACCCCCTCTTGAACAACACCGTGATCACCAGCACAAGTTACAACAACCTTATTTTTAAGCTGAACATCAAGGGTATTGATAATGTTTTTATCTTTAATACCAGCAATTGAGGCAATTTTTGCCCCAACCTCCTCAAGAGTCCCAAGGCTGCCTGCTGGTCTTGCCTGATTTGCAAGGCGATCAAGAGCCTTTGCCTTTACATTTTCATCTGGTTTTTTGATCTGTTTTATATATTTTTCAATCCGTTGCATTTTTATATCTCTCCTATTTTGTCATATTTAATATCATCTTTAAAAACCTCCATGCCCTTTTTCATGGCACAAAAATCACCGCACATTGTGCAGGTTTTCTCTTCATTTGGCGATCTATTAGCACGCATCTGTCGTGCAATTTCAGGAAACAGAAGATATTTTTCAAGATCACCCCATCGCATATCACGCCTTGCCATTGCAGCAAGTCGCTCATTCTCTCTTTTGTTAGGATATTTGGCAATATCTCCAATTCTGACTGCAAGGCGTGTGGCTCTAACACCTTCCCTGACATCTTGCTCATTTGGCAGGGCAAGATGCTCTGCTGGCGTGATGTAACAGACAAGATCAGCTCCATGCCATGAAGATGTAGCAGCACCAATTGCAGCAGTTATGTGGTCATATCCAGCACCTGTATCTGCTGGAAGAGGACCTAAAACATAATACGGAGCATTCCCGCTCATTCTCTTTTCAAGCATGATATTTCCTTGAATCTCGTCCATTGGAACATGACCCGGACCCTCTACCATCATCTGGCAACCCATCTGGCGACCAATCTCTGCAAGCTCGCAATTTATTATCATCTCTGCCATCTGTGCCCGATCATGGCTGTCGTGAATCGCCCCAGCCCTGATTCCATTTCCAAGTGAGAGAACAGCATCATACTTTTTCATAAGGTTGCAAACTCTATCAAACTGCTCGTAAAGCGGATTCTCTTTGCTATTTGCGTCCATCCAAGCAACCATAAATGTTCCACCTTTTGAGGCAAGCCCCCCATACCTAAAGCCCTGTTTTCTTAACCGCTCGATTGTATATTGATTGATTCCGCAATGGATTGCCATAAAACTTAACCCATCTTCAAGCTGCCGCTCAATCAGATCAAACAAAAATTCAGGGTCAAGTTTTGCAGGGTTGTGATATTTTCGACCAGTCTCTTTAAATGCTTGATATAATGGCACATTTCCAACTGGAAGATTGACAGCTTTTATAACCTCTCGGCGAATAGCATCAAGATCACCGTCAGCAGAAAGCTCCATTAAGGTATCTGCCCCCTCTTCTTGAGCTGCAATTGCTTTTTTTACTTCAGCATCAATATTGCAAATATCTGATGATGTTCCAATCGAAGCATTAACCTTTGTTCTGAGACCCGTGCCAATGCCAACAACTTTTTGATTCTGATTTGATGCGCCCCTTACCTTTTTTGCAAATGGATTATTTGGGATCACAATCTCGCCCTTTGCAACAAGATTTTTTATTGTTTCTGGAGAGTACCCCTCATCATTGGCGATCTGCAACATCTGCTCAGAGATTATCCCGTCTCTTGCAAGTTCAATCTGTGTTTTCATGGTTATTTTTGTCCTTTTTTAAGTGTCTGGCTGCCAGAACAAAAAAATCCCGGGAACCGACACAAGTGTCAGCCCACGGGATTTACCATCTCACCAGGGGTATCTTATATAAACTTTTCAGGCAGGTCTTCTGACTCTACGGATCAACCCAAATTTTTGCGTCTTCCCATGAATTTTGTTTAAATTGTGATTCACAGTGACATATTGCAAAAATAGTCCCCGTTTACAGCGGCGGGACCGCTCCAGATTTGCACTGGATTCCCTTTTTAAGGCTAAGAAAAAGCCACCTTGATAAAGCATTAAATAAAAAAAGCACCTACAAGCAAAACGCCATAGGTGCTTTTATTGACTTTTTGGTCGGGGCGAAGAGATTCGAACTCCCGACATCCTGCTCCCAAAGCAGGCGCGCTACCAGACTGCGCTACGCCCCGAAAATTTTTGGGCACTTTTAACACGCTTCTTTGATGTATGCAAGGATATTTTGAATTTTCCTACCATTTTTTTAAAGAATTAAAACTCCTCCTAACTATATCACCGTTTCTCCATTGGAATATAATCTTTTAAAGTCTCACCTGTATAAACTTGTCTTGGTCTGCTTATTCTCTGATTTGGATCAAGAGCATCTTCTCTCCACTGTGCAATCCAGCCAGGAAGCCTTCCAATTGCAAACATAACTGTAAACATATTTGTAGGAATCCTCATGGCACGAAGCACAATACCGCTGTAAAAATCAACATTAGGATATAGATTTTTCTCCTTAAAATAGTCATCATTTAAAGCAAGCTCTTCAAGCTCCATTGCTATATCAAGTAGAGGATCGTTAATTTGCAGCCTATTTAAAACCTTGTGGCACATCTTTTTCATTATTTTTGCCCTTGGATCATAAGTTTTATAGACCCTGTGCCCAAATCCCATAAGTTTAAATGGGTCATTTTTATCTTTTGCCCTTGCAATAGCTAAGTCTGGAGTAAGTTTATTCTCTTGCATTTCCTCAAGCATTTGGATTACTGCTTGATTAGCTCCGCCATGCAATGGTCCCCAAAGTGCAGATATACCAGCCGAAAGAGCTGCATAGATATTGACCTTTCCGCTGCCAACAACCCTTACCGCAGCAGTTGAGCAGTTTTGCTCATGGTCTGCATGAAGTATCCAAAATACATTTAGAGCATCTACAAGCTCTTGATCCATTCTGTATGGAATAACAGGGTTATCAAACATCATGTGCAAAAAGTTTGCACAGTATGGGTAGTCTGGTCTTGGATATACAGTAGCGTGCCCTTTTGAAATTTTATATGCCATTGCAGCCATTGTTCTCACTTTGGAGATTATACGCAAAAAGGTGCTGTTTACATCGTCCTCTAAATCAACAAGTTCAGGATAAAAACTTCTAAGAGCATTGACCATAGCAGATAAAATACCCATAGGGTGGGCTTTGCTTGGAAAATTTTGATAAAAAAACTTCATATCTTCATGAAGAAGAGAAAAATCATTTAGCATAACGCTTGTTTTTGTAAGAGTTGCCCTGTCAGGTAGATATCCATTTATAAGAAGATAGGCAGTTTCGACAAATGTAGATTTTTCAGCAAGCTGCTCAATTGGGACACCCCTATATCTTAAAATTCCCCTCTCTCCGTCCATAAAGGTGATGGCACTTTTACAACTGCCAGTATTCCCAAATCCAGGATCAAATGTTATATGACCAGTCTCTTGACGCAGTTTTCTTATATCAATAGCCTTTTCGCCCTCAGTTCCGACAATTACTGGGAGTTTATACTCTTTTCCATCAATTATCAGAGTTGCAAATTCACTCATTTTGGTTTTTCTCTCCTTTTTAACCTTGATAACGCTCTTTTTCTCTATTCAGCCAAAACATTATTATAGATAAAATTAATATTTCTTTCAAAGTTGTGCAAACTGCATAACATCATCTACCTCAAACTCCTGGCACAGTATAGGTTGTGCATGAGCCACTTGAACACTGCCTTGTCTGCTTTCCAAGTGACTGATTCTTGCTTGAAGCAGACCCTCCCATAACATAATTTGTCGCACTAACTACACGCTCTACTGCAAAAGATGAACATTTTGGGCACTTTATCTCTTTTTCGTCATTTTTACTCATAAAGAGGGACTCAAAAAACTCCTCACAATCTGAACATTTAAACTCAAATATTGGCATTGTTATAACTCCTTAATATATTTAATTTATTATAATTATAGTGAAAACCCCTCATTAAAAGGGTCATCTTTTTCTAAAACAAAATTGTGAAAACCAGTTATATGTGCTCTGCCCGTAATTTCTGGTACAATAGCCTTTTTATCACCAGCAGAGGTCTCTTTTATGATTCTGCCGACAAACGTAGTATTTATTATGCTTGCATGGATATATGGCTCGCCAATAGCAAGTTTTTTCTTTGAATATAGATAAGCCATCTTTGCACAAGTTCCCGTTCCGCATGGCGAGCGATCAATTTGACCATTTCCAAATACAACAATATTTTTAGAGTGATATTTGGAGATAGATTTTGTGGTGTCATCAGAAGTCTCAGGAAGAGCATCTTGATAAATCTCAGTTAGTGCAACCTCACATCTATTTTTACTCTCAGGGTGGATAACCTCAATAAGCCCATTAACACGATTCCTAATCTCAATTCCAACTGCTGTTAATCTATCAATATTTGCAATATCAACCTCCATATTTAGCTCTTCTGCATTTACAAGAGCAAAAAAGTTACCACCATAAGAGATATTTACATTAATCTTACCAATAGATGGAAGTTCAACTACTACGCTATCATAATAAAAAGCTGGGACATTGCAGATTTTAACGCTGGTTGTAACCCCATTTTCAAACTCTGCGTGGGCTGTTATTTTACCTGCTGGCGTATCAATGACTACCTTTTGAGTTTTACCGCTCTCTTGATTAATTGGAATCATGCCACTATTTAAAAGCACAGTTACAGAGCCAATTGAGCCATGACCGCACATATCCAAATAGCCCTTGCCGTCCATAAAGATAACTCCAGCATCAGCATCTTCAGATACAGGCTGTGTGAGAATAGCTCCAAACATATCTTTATGACCTCTTGGCTCTAACATAACCATCTTTCTGACATTATCCATGTTATTTTGAAGCCAGAGCTTTTTATCGAGCATTGTTTTTCCAACAATATTTGGAATACCAGCAGTTATTATACGTGTTGGCTCTCCTGCTGTATGGGTATCAACTGTTGATATTATTCTATTTATCTGCATTTTGTAAGAATCCTATATTAGTTACTATATTAATTTTCATTTATTTTTGTAATCTTAGAAAGATTTTTTAACAAGATTTTCTCATAACAACAATATATTCACTGTTCATTGTTGAGCCTAATTCACCTGTTATATTTGATGGGCTATTTTTTGATGGCATTCGTTTATTTGGGATATTTCGTATAATAGTCTCAATGTGCTCAAAACCATTTTGCTCAAACATTGTTTTGGTTATCTCGTCTGTCTTTAATACTACCCCTTTTACGCTACGATTTCCAACTACATAACAAACATATCCACCACTCTTAAGAGTTTTAGATACATTATTGATTGAGTCTCTATAATCTTTATAAAATGCAATAACATCTTTGACCCTTTTTTTATCCTTTTGTCCTATGATTTCTATTGCATTATTTAAAACAGTGTTATCAAAATTATAAAACTCAGATGCTTTTCCTCCCATTAGTTTGTTATCCAATTTTGAAGCATCTTCATAGCCTAACCATTGATTTGCAAGTCTTGAAAATTGACCATAAGCTACGGTTGTACGAGAGTCCCCATAAGGTGGGGAAGTGATAACAATATCAACAGAATTGTTATTTAATATATTTCCAGGTATCTCAATTTTAGTATCAAATGAAAAAATATTTGAAATAGAGTTGTTTTTTTTCTCTTTTATAAATTCAAGTAGCCCTTTTCTATTTCGTGATAACTTTTTTTCTATAATAGCTAAAACATCAGGGCTAAAATTTGCTATCTGTTTTTCTGGTACTCTATAAAGTTTAAATTCACTGTTGCGAGTAAGAGAAGTCTCACGTACTGTTTCACTAAAAGCAACTTGAAAAAATTGTTTAACATAGATATTATTAATATTATCAATGTACTGTTTTAT
>JADFZO010000109.1 GCA_015232465.1 Desulfamplus sp. | reverse complement strand
CTTCTTATAACTGATGTTATTATGCCTGAAATGAATGGTCGTGAGCTTGCAAGAGAGCTTCTTAATGTAAGACCTAATATGAAATCTCTTTTTATGTCAGGCTATACTGCAAATGTTATTGCTCATCATGGTGTTTTAGAGCAAGGCATCCATTTTATCCAAAAACCATTCTCAATACAGGAGTTATCAGGTAAAATAAGAGAACTTCTTGATATATAGTATTTTTCATAATGTAATTACGTAAAGGGCTAATTCTATTCAAAACGGTAGATAAACCCCTTATCATACAATGTTGTCTCTTTATCAAGCCTATCAACCATTCCAGTTACCATTGTCTTAAAAACAGATTTGCTCTTTTGCATGTTAGCGTTCAGCACTTCAACTGGTGTAGGCTGCTCCATAACGCCATTGGCGTAATCTACTCCAAATCCAAGCAGGCAATAGGCAATTTCTGATTCACCAGCAAGTATGATCTCAGGACAGACTGTCTGGCTTATAGTTGAACACCCTATTGAGCGAAACATTGCTATTTCAGATTTTGAATTAAAACGGGGACCTATTGCGTGGCAGTGGGTAAAACCATCATAATACTCTACGCCTATGCTTATCGCAGTTTTACAGGCTATTTCATTGGCTTTTGCTGAAAAAGGGGAGCTAAAAATATAGTGTCCTCGATTAGGATCACCACTTTTAGTAAAAAAAGTGCACGGCTCTCCACTTGGCAGCCTATTTTCAGGAAAGTATATATCGTTAAATAGAAGAAGCTTCGATAGGGGCAGATTGGGATCAAGAATACCCATGATGCTTGTCCCTATAATCAATTTAACACTATTATTTTTTAATGCTGTGATATTTGCACGATAATTTATCATATTAGGCAACAGACTATGATTTTTGCCATGCCGTGCAATAAAGTAAATTTTATGATTGCCGTAAGGTATCTCTGCTATATCTGCCTTGCCATATTGGGTTATCTCTGTTTTTTGCTTTAGCTTGTCAGCCTCATCAAAATCGTAGAATCCTGAGCCTGTTATAACCCCAATGTTCATAAAAACCTCCTCCCCTTGCCTTAACCCATTTTTATTATAGCTATTTCCAATAAATTGTTAAAAGATAATTTGAATAAACAATTTGATTTGATTTATCGGTAGTGTTATTGATCCAATTTTTGAAGAAATATGCGTTACAAAATACAAATCCATAACATATACATATCATGGCAGAGAGCTTGAAGTAAAAGCAAAAAATTTAAGATAATTGGTTTAGATAAAAAGAGAGAAGAGAACCTATAACTATGAATATTAACTACATACTTAGCAAATCAAAAGATGGCAATATCTTATCGCGTGAGGAGCTTATCTATTTACTTGGTCTATCTCCAGACTCTGTTGAGACCTACATGGTCATGGCAGAGGCAAACAGAGTCTCAAAAGAGCTGTCAGATGGCAAAGCAGAGGTTCATGCCCAGTTTGCTGTCAATATTGCACCATGCAACTGCGGCTGTCTTTTTTGCTCATTTGCTAAGATTAATGGAGTTTTTACTCAATCAACAGAACTCTCACCTGAACAGGCAATCTCTTACGCTCGCCAATTTGAAATTGATGGGGCAAATGCAATATTTATGATGTCAACTGCACAATATCCATTTGAGAAGTTCTTAGAGATTTCAAAAGAGGTTAAAAACAGTTTAAAGGCAACGACAACTTTGATTGCAAATGTTGGAGATCAATCTCTTAGCAATGCTGTAAAGCTAAAAGAGGCTGGTTTTACTGGCGTTTATCATGCCCTTAGATTAAGGGAGGGGATAGATACCTATCTTTCTTTAGAGGCAAGAAAACAGAGCATCTTAAATTTTAAGGAGGCAGGTCTTGAGGTTGGAACTTGCGTTGAGCCAATAGGAGCTGAGCACAGCAACCAAGAGTTGGCTGATATGATTGAGTTTACAGCATCAATCAATCCAGCATTTAGCGGTGCTGCAAGACGTATCTCAATCCCAAACACGGCAATTGCCAAAAGAGGAATGATAAGCGAACTGCGTATGGCACAGATAGTTGCTGTTACAAGATTGGGTATGCCCCGTAGTGTTAAAGGCAACTGCACACATGAACCTTGCTCTTTAGGGGCTATTGCTGGGGCTAACCTCTTTTGGGCTGAGGTTGGGGCTAATCCCCGTGATATTGAGGCAAAAACAGAAGATGGTAGAGGCGAAACTGTAAAGAGTTGCTGCACTATTTTTCAAGAGAGTAACTGGGAAGTGTTGAGCGGTAAATCTTGTTATTATAATCATAAATAGGTGCCTCTCTTGTTCTCATTTGTCATACCAGTCTTGTATGAAGGGGCATCTATAAATAGCTCCATTAATCAGCTATATCACCAATTTTCAGGCTATTGCTTTGAAATAATCGTGGTAGATGGGGATCCTAATAAAAGCACTATCCAACAAATTCTATCTTGTAATTCAATATCTTCTAATAATTTTAATTTAAAATTAATCTCTGCCAAGCAAGGTCGAGGCAGTCAGATGAATGCTGGTGCAAATATCGCAGATGGCAAGATTCTAATTTTTTTACATGCTGATACAAAGATGCCTTCCGATGCTTTAAAGCATATCTTTAATGTTATTCAAAAAGAGCAATATAAAGTTGGTGCGTTCAAATTACGATTTGATAGCCAACGCAAGATTTACAGGTTCATTGAATTTTTTGCATCACTTCGTTGCCGTCTGACGCTTACTCCTTACGGCGATCAGGCGATATTTATAACAAAATCCTATTTTCAACAAATTGGCAAATTTTCTGAGATTCCAATTATGGAAGATATTGATCTGATGCTTCGTATAAAAAAAGGCGGGGAAAAGGTTTATATCAGCAATAAATATGTCAAAACATCTTCAAGAAGATGGGAAAAGGAGGGAGTTGGCTATTGTGCTATCCGCTCATCAATTTTAGCGTTACTCTTTAGGCTTGGGGTCTCGCCCTATCGTCTGCTAAAATATTATAGAGTTTTTCGCAATTTAGGTGCTGCTTAAAGTGAAAAAGGAGTGCCTGATATTTTACGTAAAGCTCCCTAAAGAGGGTTATGTAAAGACACGTCTTGCAAAGGATATTGGCTCTTCTTTTCATGCTGTTAATTTATATCGCTCTTTTATTTTAGATTTAGCAAAAACGCTCAAAGAGCTGCCTCAAGATGTAATTCTTTCCTATTCTCCACAAGATAAAGATACTGAACTCTTTTTTCATACATGGCTTGGAGATAGATTTTATTATCAGCCCCAAGCTGACGGTGATTTAGGAGTCAGAATGAGGCGATCATTTGAAGAGGCATTTAAAACTGGCTATGAGCGTGCCCTTTTGATTGGCAGCGACTCCCCTGATTTGCCCAAAAAGATTTTAGAGCAGGCATTTTTAGAGCTTCAATCATTTGATGCAGTAATAGGTCCTGCAACTGACGGCGGATATTGGTCAATAGGCTTTAGCTCTAACGGTTTTTGCCCAAACGTCTTTGAAGAGATTTTGTGGAGTACCAAGAGCGTCTTTGAAGAGACTATGAAAAAATTTATGCAGAACAAAAGATCAGTAACCCTATTGCCAGAGTGGATAGATATTGACACCTCAGAGTCGCTCTTTAGATGGTATAAAAGCCAAAATCAGCTACCTAATTTAAAAGGCTCTTCTTACACCCTATCCTACATAAAGGAGCACGCATTACTCTTTTAAGACAATAAAAAAAGCCCCACATTTTATCCTGAAAAAAGGAAGGTAAAATGTGGGGCTTTGGCTATTTTTAAATTTTGATTAAACTCTCTTTATTATCCTAACTATCCCCTAACCTCTTCTTTAACTGTGGTTGCAAGTTTAAAAAGAACGGTCAATATCAGAAGTCCAGTTGCAAGAACGCCAAGGCTTATTATGACCTCTGGAACTGTGGGGATATACTCAGTAACATGATGAAGTGGGTTTGGAACAAATCCACCTGAGATCATGCCAAGACTCTTATCAATCCATGTTCCAATAAAGATCATAATGCAGGTAAATGGCAAAAGAGTCTCATTGTTTCTAAATGCTGGAACAACCAAAAGTGTAATACCAATAAACATCAAGATCATTGAAGTCCACATCCAAGGAACCAATGCACCGTGTCCATGAAGACCAAAAAATAGATATTGGATATGGGACATGTGTCCTGGAATTTTGCTGTAAAATACAACAAAAACTTCGCAGAAAAAGAAGAAGACATTTGCAATCAAGGCATAACAGATAATCTTTGAAAGGGTCTGGATTGCTTCCCAGCCCGGATCAAATTTTGTGAATTTACGCACAAGGTAGCAAAGCAAAATTAAAAAAGATGGACCAGCAGCAAACGCAGAGGCTAAAAATCTTGGAGCCAAAATTGCAGTAAGCCAAAATCCTCGTCCTGGAAGTCCGCAGTAAAGGTATGCTGTAACTGTGTGGATACCAATAGCAAATGGAATAGAAAGATAAATCAGAGGCTTTGTCCACGCTGGAGGTTTAACCTGATTTCTCTCAGCCTCTAAAATCTTCCAACCAATTACGATATTAAGGAATAGATAGCCGTTAAGCACACACATATCCCAAAATAGCATTGAGTTTGGTGTTGGATATAGCAGAACATTGAGCATTCTTGTTGGCTGCCCTAAATCTGCCACAATAAACATAAGACACATGATTAGCGATGCTACGGCAAGAAACTCACCTAAAATAGTGATTCTATGGAAACGCTCATAATCATGCAGATAGTAGGGGATAACCACCATAACACCTCCAGCAGCAACTCCAACAAGGAAGGTGAAATTTGCAATGTAAAATCCCCATGAGACATCACGGCTCATGCCAGTAATCATAAGACCATTCATAAACTGGTCAATATAGACTGCAAAAGCAACTGCCATGACGGTAAGCAGTGCTCCCAGCCATATCCAGTATTTTTTGCTTCCTTTAATAGCTATTTCAAGCATATTTAACGCCCCTCTTACATGATGTAGTAAACAGAAGACTCAGTTCCAAGCTCCTGCTTACGTCTGATTGCATAGTTTTCGTTCAGAAGCCCACGTATTTCAGATGATGGGTCTTCCAAATCTCCGACAACAATAGCCCCCTCAGATGCCTCAACACATGCAGGTTGCTCACCTCTCTCAAGACGCTCTGCACAAAGATTGCACTTTTCAACAACACCTTTAGAGCGAACAGGGAAATCAGGGTTAATTTTGTCAATAAAAGGTCTTGCATCTCTGAAGTTAAAACTTCTTGAGCCATAAGGACATGCAGCCATGCAAAAACGGCATCCAATGCAGCGATGAAAGTCCATTATAACAATACCATCTTCACGTTTAAAAGTGGCTTTAGTAGGACACGCCTGAACGCATGGTGCATTTTTACAGTGGTTGCAGGTTACAAGAAATGGAAGAGATTTGAACTTTTCAGCAATAAACTCATCTTCCATCTCAGGAAAAGCGTGCTTATAGTGCTCTTCCCATATCCATTTTATCTCCTGATTTTTGTTAGCAGGACGGGTTTTAGGATACTTCTCCTCATCTGGTGTATGGTTAAAATCAGGTATATTATGGGCATTACGACACGCTGCAATAACGCTCTCTACAACCTCATCAGTGATCTTATTGGTATCAATTACCATACCCCACCTTTTAGCTGTGAGAGATTCACCATTTGCAGTTTTAACAGGAAGGCTATCAGCTCCTCCGCCAGATGCAACAGATACCGCCTTTATTGCTGGAGCTGCACCAATGGCGACCGCAGATATTCCTGCTACCTTAAGAAAACCTCGTCTGCTGCTTTTTTTCAGCAAGTTCTCTTTAATAGTTTTCATTGGGTTACCTCCTTAGGGTCGGTATGACACTCCCAGCAATAGGGATTAACTGAAGCGTAGTTATGACATTTATCGCAAAATTTCTCTTTATCAACATGGCAACCCATGCAAGAGTCTTCACCAGTTGATAGACTCATATTAAAGGTTTTACCGTTTGCAGCTTTATAGACCCTCTTTGAATCTCTTACCACTGTATCTCTCCAGTCATCAAGAAGAGACATGTGGTTAGCTCTCATGTCATATTTATCCAAGACACATTGTTTTGCAGCCTTTGCCTTTGCCGAAAGTTCCACCTCTGGTGCTGCATTGGTTCTACCAATGTTAAACCAGAAGGGAAAAAGGGCAACAATAACAAAAACCGCAAGTCCTGCAATGATTGCATTTTTACTCATCTTCTTCCTCCTCCATACCGGGCAGTGGGTCGCAACGAAGGTCAGTCTCTCTCTCTTTTTCACCCGGCAGAATCAGAGCATTGCCAACCAGCTCATGGATACCACTAACCGTAACTCCGGGAACCCAATACTCCATTAATGTGGAGAGAGCAGCCCTGTCAATTGCACAAATTGTTCCAAGTGTATTGACACCAAACTTTTCATGGACATATTTAACTGCATTTGCACGAGGCAAGCCCCCTGCCATTCTCAGCTCAATATTTTCACCAGCATTAAGCCCTGAACCGCTGCCGCAACAAAAGGTCTGTTCACGTATTGTGTTTGGTGGCATCTCAAAGAAGTTATCACAAACATTTTGAATTACATAGCGTGGCTCGTCAAGAAGCCCCATACCTCGTGATGTATTACAAGAGTCATGATAGGTAATTATACGGTTAGCATTTCTACTCTTGTCAAGCTCAAGTTTGCCATGCTTTATCAAATCTGCAGTAAACTCTGTAATATGAACCATCTTTGTTGATTTTGCATTTTCAAATTTTGTTCCAGTAATTGGGTTTACTGGCTCTTCAAGAAAATCAGCAGGACCGTTCATTGTATCCATGTATTGATGAATTACTCTCCACATGTGCCCACACTCGCCACCAAGAATCCACTTAACACCAAGGCGACGAGCCTCTGCATACATCTTTGCATTAAGCCTCTTCATTGTCTCGTGAGAGGTGAAAAAACCAAAGTTTCCACCTTCAGATGCGTAAGTGCTCCATGTAACATCAAGACCATATTTATCTTTCAAATATTTGAAAAGAATCAGATAACCTTGACAGGTGTATGTTCCAGGATCAG
>JADFZO010000108.1 GCA_015232465.1 Desulfamplus sp. | reverse complement strand
TTTAAGAGTCAAAAACACTACATATTGTATGCGAAAATGGTGTGAGCCCAGTGCCCGCTATTTCAAATGAGCAAAAATGTTTTAGGGTCCAGCCCTACTGCGTGTTATTTCATACCTAAATTATGTCAAATAAAAAGTTTATCATTTAACCAGCTACACACATCTTTATTTGATAAATCAAAAGTTTGTGAGTGAAAAATCTTCTTCCCATCAATCGAGAGCACATTTACAGCACCCATCAAAGAGTTTAAGGCTATCACATTTGGCATCACAATAAGTTCAGAAGTGGTAATTTTATTTTTAACAATCTGATAACCAGCATCTAAAAATAGAGTTAAAGCAGCATCAAGAGTTACACTTAAAAGTGCATAATCTGATTTTGGGACAACTATTTTACGCTCTATCTCTGATACAGATATTATACTTGCTGTGTTGGTCTCAGATACATATCCATCTGCATTGAGTATTAAAGCCTCATCAAATCCCCGCTCTTTTGCAAAAATAGATGCAAGGTGGTAGTAGAGATAATTTAAAGATTTATGAGATGCTAAATATGTGTGTCGCCTCTTTGGAAATGAGATCAAATCAAGACCATTTTTGCCAATAGTATCTAAACGGTGGGTGTATGGGCGAAGAAAAAGGGCAATAAAATGAGGCTCTTGATTTGGCGAGCCAACGCCTGATCTTGCAACTATAAGTTTAGCTGCTGCTGTTTTATCTTTAAGAGAATTTAGATAAGAAAGATTATCAACCAAATTTTGCCAAGTGATCTGCTCTACCTGCCAAAGCTCCTCATTAAAAAGCTCTCTCCAGCTTGATGAGACCCTTTTAATATGCTCTTTTATCCTTAAAATCTTACCATTTTGAACACGCATGGTCTCAAAAAGCCCCGCACCATATTGAAAACCTGTAAAATGTGCTGGGATAGCAACGCTATTTTCATCAACAATCTTGCCGTTGACCCAAGCTTTTTTGTTACTATTATCAGATGGGTTAAGCGGTTTAGAATCAGATGAATTAAGGAGGGTCTCCATTATGGTTCTTCCTTTATGGAGCGTCTCCTCATACTCTTTTTCAGGATCAGAATCAAAGACAATTCCGCCACCAACAGAGAAAGAAATTTTACCGTAAGCCACAACAGCAGTTCTTATGGCAATTGAGAGATCAAGCGTGTTATGAAAGCTGATATAACCAATAGAGCCAGTATAGACGTGCCTTCTTGTGCTCTCAAGCTCATCAATAATCTCCATTGATCTAATTTTTGGGCAACCAGTTATAGAGCCACCAGGAAATGTTGCACGAATAAGATCAACGCTCGATCTATCAGGTGCAAGCAATGCCTTAACAATCGAGACAAGATGAAAGACATTATCATAAGGCTCAAGCCGTTTATGCTCTTTGACCTTTACACTTTTGCCAACTGCCACTTTTCCAAAATCGTTTCTCATAAGATCAACAATCATGGATAGCTCGGCATCATCTTTTAAGCTACTCAAAAGAGCCTGACCAAGTTCTTTATCTTCATCTGCATTTTCCCCTCGTCTTATTGTCCCTTTAATTGGGCGAGTCTCAATAAAATTACCATCACGCTTGATAAATCGCTCTGGAGAGGTAGATATTATCTGATGATTTTTTGCATTAACAAACGCGAAAAAAGGGGCTGGATTTTTCTCAAACAGCTTTAAAAAAAGAGAGTAGGAATCACCTTGAAAATTGGCACTAAATCTTTGAGAAAGGTTGACCTGATAAATATCGCCAGCTTTAATATACTCAATTGCCCTTTTAACTGCCTCAATATACTCTGATTTTGAAAAGTTTGATCTAAATCCCGTAGGATCAATTGAAAAAGGTGCAATTGAAAAATTGGCATCTAAATTGAGCTTAGAGTCTAAGTTTTGATCCTTTTGATTGTGTATATCAAATTTAGAACCAGAAACAGTGTCAGCCCCATCAATTAAGAGTTCGATCTTTTCCACGCAACCAGTATAGCGATCATGGATAAGAAGAGTTGACGGCAAAATAAGATAGAGATCAGGCAGATTTTGATCAACGCAACTGTTTGGAAGGCTCTCAATTCTATCTTTTAAATCATAGGAAAAATAGCCAAACAGCCCAGCACCAACTGGATAGATAGCCTCTTTAAAGTCAGTAAAGCCAGTAAATTTAGATGCGTAGTGATTTATCAAACTATTCACAAACTCAAGAGGATCGCCTAAGAAAATGTGGGTTTTACCGCCGCGACCACCACCATCATCAACGCAAAGGAGGATTTTCTCCCCCTTAGCAGTGATTGTAATAAGAGGCTTTGTGGCTAAAATGTTATATCTTGCAGAGTCAAGAGATGTTCCACTTAGCAAAATAACTGTGCCACTATCTTTTGCAAATCCCCTAACTGCCTCTCCAAATGGTCTATTTAGCTCAATCTTTGTTCGCCTGATCCTCTCAATTTTTGGAAGAATATCATTAAAAGAAGAGTGCTGATATTGGCTCATAAATGGCATCTTAAATAAGAAAAGGGTTTGTCTGCTTTTCTCTTAAAATTGTGGTCTCAGGTCCATGTCCTGTATGGACTATGGTGTTGTCGGCAAGTTTGAAAAGTTTGGTTTTTATGCTTGAAATAAGGGTGTTGTAGTTGCCGCCTGGCAAATCTGTTCTTCCAATAGAGCCGTAAAATAGGGTATCACCAACAAAAACATGACCATCTGTATAGAGACAACACCCACCTTTAGAGTGTCCTGGCGTGTGGATAACCTTTAATGTTATATCGCCAAATTTTATCTCATCGCCATCTTTTAGATGTCTATCTGCAGCAGGGGAGTTCTCAGCAGCAAGACCAAAAGATGCAGCAGATCGCCCAAGTTGGGAGAGCATAGGCTCATCGTCAGCATGGATCATAATATCTGCCTTTGTTACCTCTTTCATACGTTTGTTTGCCCCAACATGATCAAAATGCCCGTGGGTGTTGATAAGATATTTAACCTTTAGCCCATGCTTTGAAAGAGCCATAAGAATATCATCAGCATCATCGCCCGGGTCGATAACTACTGCCTCTTTTGTATTTTCACAGCCAACAATGTAGCAGTTAGCCATAATAGGACCAACTTCAAGTGTCTCAATTATCATAATATCACCTTAATTAAAGATAAACCTATTCAATATTTTTAACCTCTCTGATGCGATCAAGAATGCCATTAACAAAAGCACCAGAATCATCAGTTCCATACTTTTTACCAATCTCTACAGCCTCATTAATAGAGACTTTTGCTGGTATATCAGGGCAGTAGATAAACTCATACACAGCAATTCTCATAATATTTCTATCAACAGCAGCCATTCGAGAGATTTTCCAATTTTTTGAGTTCTCATGAATCAGAGCATCAATCTCATCAATATTTTCTAAAACACCCCTAACTATATTGATAAAAAAGGGCTTTTGATCTTCATGGCTCACATCTTTAATCTCTGACTCTTCTTCCTCTTTTCTATCTTCTATATCTTTAAAATCAAGTAGCTCTTTAGCTGTCATATCATCAAAATTTAGTTTTTTTCCCTCTATCATATCTTGAAAATCAAGACAAAAGAGATCAAAAAGCTCCCAACTCTTTGTAAAATTTCGACTTAATTTGTTCACATCTAAATAAAAAAGAGCCTGAAGTGCAAGCTCACGCGCATCTCTTCGATACCACATCTCTTAATCTGCCTTTTTACCTTTAACTGAGCCAACAGATTTTGATGAGCCAGACTTATCGCACTTTTCAATATCAGAGATAAGATTTGCCATCTCAATTGCAGCAATCGCTGAGTCAAACCCCTTGTTTCCAGCTTTTGTGCCAGCCCGCTCAATTGCCTGTTCGATTGTATCAGTAGTTAAAATTCCAAATATAACTGGAACTCCAGAGTCAAGACTTACAGAGGCAATACCTTTTGAGACCTCAGCACAGACATAATCATAATGAGATGTTGCACCGCGTATCACAGCACCAACGCAGATAACAGCATCATATTTGCCAGATTTGACCATCTTTTGTGCAGCAAGAGGAATCTCAAAAGCACCTGGCACCTTCATAATTGTTATATCTTTATCAGATGCACCGCTGCGTATAAGGGCATCAAGAGCACCGCCAACAAGTCTATCTGTTATAAAATCATTAAACCTTGATGCGATAATTCCAAATTTTTTTCCATCAGCCTTAAGAGAGGCTTCTATCAGGTTTGGCATCTTTAAAAATCCTTATATCATATTAAAATTATTATTGATTTTTGATCTACCGCTCTTTCCAGACAGGATTTCGTTTTTCAAGAAATGCTAAAACTCCCTCCTTTGCATCGTCAGTTGAGCAGAGCCTTGCAAATGCTTCGTTCATATAGTCAAACTGCCTTATATAATCCATATCTTCAGAAGCATAAAATGCACTTTTGGCAATTTGAACAGCTATTGGGCTTTTTGCTGCAAGCTCATTTGCCAACTTTATGGTCTCCTCTTCAAGAGACTCTTTAGGGACAACTCTATTTATCAACCCCATAGATAGAGCCTCTTCAGCCTTAATCAATCGACCAGATAGCAAAAGCTCCATTGCTTTTTTACGTCCAATTGAGCGTGCAACTGGAATAACAGGTCCAACACAATTTAGACCAACATTAATAGCAGTTAGCCCCATTTTGACATTATCAGCAACAATTGCAAGATCAGCAGAGGCAACAAGCCCCATACCATTTGCTGCTGCAACCCCTTGAACCTGAGCAATAACAGGCTTTTTCATCTTTGAGATTGCAACTAAAGGTCTCTCCATCTTCTCAATCCACTCTCGATACTCTATGGTTGATTTTCCTGAAAGCTCATTTATATCAATTCCAGCACAAAATGCTTTTCCCTCTCCTTTTATAATTATTACGCGCATTTCAGAGTCATTTTCAAGCATCATCAAAGCATCATAAAGCTCTTTTGCCATATCTGAACTAAATGTGTTTAAAAATTGAGGACGATTGAGACTTATTGCTGCAACGTTAGAAGATACAATATTAACCAGAATGTTATTATATTCCATTTTAACCTGTCCTTAAAAAGCATTTAAAAAAACGACAATTAAAAATTATAAACTCTTCTTCACATGCCAATAACTCTTAACCCCTCTTCAAGATCGTAGTAGGGTCTTATATCGTATTTATAGCCCGCTATCCCAATATAGACAGCCATGTTGCTGCCAAGTGCCTGAAGCCCTTCTGCCAATTTGCTGTTATCAAGCTCATAAAATGTGATTGAGTTGATCCCTTTTTGTATGTCAGCACAGATATATGGTCCCTTTTTTTTAAGGTAATCTGGCAGTTTTGGGGCTGTGAGGTAACGTTTTGCAACATCTTTTGCACTCTCTGGTGGGTAGGTAACGCTGGTAATTAAGATCATATTGTATCTCCATTTATATTGTTTAATAATCTACTCTCTATTTTAAATTAAATTTTGGATAAAAACTCTTTTCATCTACACGCACTTAGAGGGTGCTGTCAATGAAAAGTCAGATAGATGGGTAAATTTGAAACAGCAACAGATATTGAACATAAACTTTAAAGCAGATACTCAGAGAGACACCTAAAGCCCACTGTATTTGATGTGTATTGCGGTTTAAAGAGTGCTCTTGATCCAATAGTGATATTATCCCTTGCTGTCCAGCCGCAACCTTTGGCAATATGAAATCTACTTTTACTGGGATTAAAATTTTTATCTGAATCTAAATTTTGCTCAGAAAATGGATTATCTATCACATCAGATGTCCACTCCATGACATTTCCAAGAATATCTGCAATTGCAAAAAGGTTTTGATACTCCTCATATTTATCAACTGGTGTTGTATCTGAGATTGAGCTTTTTTCAATATTGCACCGAGCATCTTCCCACTCATTGCCCCAAGGGTATTTAAAATCCATATCTGTTCTTGCTGCTGCCTCCCACTCTGTCTCAGTTGGCAATCTTCTTCCAATCCATGAAGCAAACATCAAAGCGTCATCTATGCTCACCTGAACAACTGGGTGATTTCTTTTATTGTGCAGGGAGCTTCCTATCCCCTCTGGCTGATACCAGCAAGCACCTTTTACATCTGCACTCTCAACCCCTTGTCTCCATGTTGATAGATTTTTCCCCCTTTTAAAACGCCCATAAAAGACCGTTCCATACCCTTTTTTTTCTGCTGTTGTTATGTATCCTGTCTCTTGGATAAAAATCTCAAATAGCGAATTGGTTACAGGATATTTTGCAATATAGAGCTTTTGCATCTCAATCTGTTGTAGTTCAAGTTTATTTTTTGTCCGTCTGATGCTACCTACTGTGTAGATACCTGCTGGGACGACTACATAAGTGTTGTATCTTTTATCTGCATCTGCAAGAAGATCGTCAAACTGGCGTGCAAGCTCTTTGTTCTTTTTAAACTCCTCAAACTCCTCAAGTTCTTTATCATCAACATCAACTATTTCGGTGTCGTCATCAATCTCCTCAACGTCCTCGACCTCCTCAAGCTCTTCGAGTTCCTCATCGTCAACGTCAACTATTTCGGTGTCGTCATCAATCTCCTCAACGTCCTCGACCTCCTCAAGCTCTTCGAGTTCCTCATCGTCAACGTCAACTATTTCGGTGTCGTCATCAATCTCCTCAACATCTTCGACCTCCTCAAGCTCTTCGAGTTCCTCATCGTCAACGTCAACTATTTCGGTGTCGTCATCAATCTCCTCAACATCTTCGACCTCCTCAAGCTCTTCGTCTTCTTCAACATCAACTATTTCAGTCTCTTCATCTAACTCCTCTACAGGCTCAGAGATTGATAAGAGCTTACTTTTTATCTGCTCCAAAGTCTCTGATAGGGTTGGATTGTCAGATAGAGATTCAGCCTCTATTTTAGCAACCATCTCAGTTATGGTCTTTAAAATATCGGTAATCTGGCTCATATCAAGATTGCCACTCTTTGCAACTTCAGAAAAAGAGCTAAGGATTGAGTTTTTAGCCTCTTCGGTCATATCAAAGATGTTATCTGATGTGATGGTGATCTTCTCTGGATTTTCGCTCTCGTGAGATAGAGCTGCAAGATCGCTGTTTATTGATGATCTTATGCTATAAAAATTTCTACGCTTAGATTTGATTTTATTAATATCATCGCCAGTATCCCAAATAGCCTTTATAAGCTCATCACTATCAATAGATTGCAGCTTAGAGATTCCGTCATCAAAAAGGTCATAATATTGCCGTATTGCAAGTATAACCCTCTTTTTCATAGAGCCATCTTTATAAGTTAAACTTGCTATTGCCTGATCAACCCCTTTTTGAGTAATAGATACATTAGCCACGCATCAATCTCCTTTTTGCTATCTTTTTGATAATCGCAATTAATTTTTTGTTATCTCTTTGAAAAATAGTTGACATTATCATACCAGCTTT
>JADFZO010000107.1 GCA_015232465.1 Desulfamplus sp. | reverse complement strand
TGGGCAGAAAATACCGCCTTCAAGAAATTGAGTTGGTTCATCGTAAAATTTGGGGTCTTCTGGTCGCCTTACAGGCCAAAACTTATGAAGATCAATAGGAGGAACCATCTCTTTTATCTTCTCATTATCAAGCTCTATGTATTTTACACCAACCTCATCGTAGTTTTTTTTAACCTTTTTCCAATCATGCCCCTCTGATTTGAGAAGAAGTGAGCCAGTATTCATGTATTTTGCAAGACCTTTTTCGTCTTTTACATTATCAAGATAGTTGTCCCAATCAAGCCAGTATTTGAATCCCTCATAAGCAAGCGCCACACCGTCAGCAGTTGAGTAGTGTGCCCTTACAATTGCACATGAGCCAGCAGTTGAGCCTTCGCCAGCATCTGGTAATTTATCAACATTAAGGGTCTTATATCCCATTTTGCAAAGCTCATAGGCAATTGGGCAGCCAATTACGCCTGCACCAATGATAATGGCATCATATTTTTTGTTCATTTTAAATCTTCTCCTTAATATTTGTTATAAACTGCCTAACCAAGATTTGAATTTATCTTCTCCTGCTGGCTTTACTCCAAACTCTGCTCCAGCGTCCATTATCGCGTGAGTCATATCTTTTCCATAACCTCGTGAGGCTGTAAAGATAATGCCACACTTTTCACCATCACGACTTAGCGTGATTATTTGACATGGAATGTGCGACATTGGACCTTGATATAAAAACGGGGTCTTTTTTGCTGGATCCATAAAATCAAGTGATGTAAGTTTTTCAGTAATCGAAAAAACATTTTTACCAAATATCGCCATGCACATTCCAACCTCTGTGGTCTCTGTGTATGATGATTCAGAGGGCATCTCAGGCTTTTTTCCAGATAGACAAAATATAGAAGCCTGAATCCCGTTCATTCGGTTAATTAGCAAGCCATCTTGAAGATTTGATTCACACAATCCTTGGGGAATTGTAACACCAAAAGGTTTTATGGCATCTAAATTTGAACTTTGAACATCAAATCTTGTGATGTGGCTTAAATCCACAAGATAATTTGCCCCCTGACCCTCACCATCATATTCTAAAACTACTGTCCAGTTATCCCTTACTTCCACTCTCTTTGGAGATACTTTAAAAGCAACTGGTGAATATCTTTTAATCTCTACCATTGTTTTTTACCTCAACTTTTCATTCTTGTTCCGTCAGGGTCATAAAATGGCATTGGAACTACAGTGCCATAAATCCGTTCGCCGCCGCACTCATCTTCAAAAATCTCAAGGCGTGTGCCAACCTTTGCAAGATGCGATTCAACTAAAGCCATACCAACCGCCTTATTTAAAGTAAAACTGTCTCGTGCAGTGCAGACATAGCCACGAACCTTATCATCAACAATCAAAGCACCATCTCTTGCAGCTCGACCATTATTCTCCATCTCAAAGCCAACCAATCTAAAGCGGGTTGGATCATTTTCAGCCTGACGAAGTGCAACAGCACCAACAGTTTTTGCATCTTTTTTAGTGCGATCCCACAAAAATCCAAGACCTAAATCTAAAAGATTTGTTCTCTGCTCAGACTCTTGACCCAATATGATGTGGCACTTTTCCATACGAAGCACGTTTTGAGCCTCAACTCCAAAGTTTTGGATATTAAACTCTTTGCCTGCATCTTTGAGCATATTCCAAAGGCTAACCATATAAGATGATGGAACATGAAACTCATAAGATAGCTCTCCTACAAAGCCCAAACGCATAGCCTTTACTGGAATGGTATCTTTAACCATAAACTCTTTGTAACCAGAAAATGCAAATGCAGAGTTGCTTACATCTTCGCTTGTGATTTTTTGGAGCACCTTACGGGCATTTGGACCAGATAGGTTGATAACACCCATTGAATCAGTTAGATTTACAACATAAAAATCCCAGCCATCAAAACGGGTATGGTAACGGAGCCACTCAATAGTTGCACCAGCACGGGCTGTTGATGTTGTAAAGTAGTAGTCATTTTCAGCAAGTTTAATCACAACACCATCATCAATTACGCAGCCATCATCATTGCACATTGCTGAATATTTAACCCTACCGAGCTTTACTTTGGACATATCACTTACATAGACTCTTTGAAGTACTTTTAAAGCATCAGGTCCATGAATGCGAAACTTTCCAAGCGTAGAGCCATCAAGCATTCCAACATTATTGCGTACGTTTTCGATCTCTTTTTTGCATGAAAAATCATCAGAAAAATATCTTGCACGCTCCCAAACACCAATTTTACGGAACACACCGCCGTCAGCTCGCTGCATATCGTCCATTGGGGTTCGTTTCATCATTATATGTTTGCTGCCTGCATAGGTTGCAATCAGAGTTGGAACAAGCGGAGCACGAACAGTTGTAGGCTTTGGAGGTGCACCTGATGCTGCTAAATATTTTGCAACATAAAGAGGAAGGTTATGACCGGGAATACCGCCCTGACCAGGTCCTGTGCCAGCAGATGTAAAGCGTTTGATAAGCTCTGGAACATCAAAACCCATCTCAATTGCCTGACGAATATTTTTGATTGTTGTATCTTCATCAAAGCAGATAAAACTCTTGCGACCCTTTACTGGTGCTGTAACAAACTTGCTACCACGAGCTGGACCTGGAAGCTCTTTTTGTTTGGCTACAGTTGCATCTATCTCTGATTTAAGTGCATCAACATCGCTATTGCCATAAGACTCTTTCATAAGTTTGCAATCAAGAGCAGCTTTAAGACCCGCAATAACTCCAGAGGCTTCAATTGATAACGAGTCTTCAAGACCTAACATTCTTCCAGCAGCATGAGTCTTTTCTGGCATCTTGTCTGCTACAAAAAAGTTTGTGTGGCTATCGTATCTTAACTTTGCATGTGCAAGGGTAAGTGGTCCATTTAGAGGGGTAAATCCAGCAGATGCAACAATAAGATCGCAATCAAAATCACGGCTAATTGTTCCATCAAGAGTTGTCATCACAACCCCTTTTACCCGCTTTCCACCTTTAGCCTCAGCAGCAACCCAACCTTTTAGGTATGGAATATTTCTCTTTGCAAGCTCAATCATAAGATGTGGATTTTGACCATCTTCTCGCACATCAGCAACGCACAAAATCTTCATACCAAGATCAAATAGATCAATAGCAGCCTCAAGTCCTAAATCGTGCCCAACGCTAAAAACTGCCCTTTCACCAGCAAGGATTCCATAAGTTCTTGCTAAACGGTGAACACACCCAACCTGCATAACTCCTGGTCGTTCGTTGTTCTCAAAAATCAAAGGACGCTCAATACAGCCAGTTGCAACAACAACAGCGTTTGCACGAATTTCGATATATCGCTCTGTAAATTTATCGTTATCTTTGCCAATCTGAAATCCAGTAACTAAGTTGTTTGTGTATGTTCCAACAACTGAGGTGTGTGTAAAAACTCTGATATTGGCATGGGACTCAACTTTAGATGCAAGCTCTCGAGCACGGCTATAAAGCTGTTTGTTGTTTTTATAGTTCTCGTCTCTATAATCAAATGTTCGGTAGTCAAAAAATCCACCAAGCCAAGGGCGAGACTCCATGATAATTACACGTAACCCCTTATCTGCAGATGCAAGTGCAGCACTCATACCAGCAGGACCGCCTCCAATAACAACAACATCAGCAGATGGGAAAATTTGGTCAAATTTTCCGGGCATCTCAAAATCAGGGGATAGCACGCCAAGACCCGCAGCTTTTCGTATCTGCTTCATTGCAACAGGCCAGATAGATGCTGGTTTGTGCATGGTTTTGTAGTAAAAGCCTGCTGGCATCATAAAATCAAGTTTGTCAATAAAACCCATCATATCATTTTCAGCCGAGCCTTTGACATTCTGCTCTTTTACCTTCATACCCTGTTTTACAAGGGTATTTTCAGTTCTGACATTTGGAATGCCATCTATCTCCATACATGTATTGCTGCACTCTCCATCTAAGCTATAAAGTCCTCTTGGTCGGTGATATTTTAAACTTCGTCCAAAAATTCGCACATCGTTATAATAAAGGGCAGTTGCCACAGTATCGCCATGAGCACCTACATAATCTTTACCCTTATAGTCAAAGACCACTTTTTTTGTTGGATCAACCCTTAGGGTGGGAAGTTGATTAATTCTGGTCATCATCTGTCAGCCTCCGGTTTTGCAACTTCAACGTTCATTACTGTATCTCTATGAATGGTAAACCATGAGCCGCAGCCATCTTTGTGAACCCACCACTCCTTCTGCACCCCTGCAACACATTCATTTAAATGGACATATTCACACCATCTTTGGGGGGTTAAGCTATCTTCATCAGGTCTTGGACCTTTATCTTCCCCGCCAAATCTGAACTCATATCCGTTTCTTTTGCCGCATATCGGACATGTTATTGTTAAAGACATCTTAATTTTTTCTCCTTAATTATTGGGGGTGTAGGTTACAAGTTCTGCAGTTTCGCCCATCAGTTTGTGCTGTTCATAACGCCTTAAATTAAAGGGCTTTATCATATCAGGAGCTTGACCTTTTGCCATAAACTCTGCCATATATTTTCCAGAAGCCGAGCAAGATTTAAATCCAAAGTAGCCCCAACCGCAATTAAAGTAAAAACCCTCAATATGATCATTGCCATCTAAAATTGGCGCCATGTCAGGTGTCATGTCTGCCAATCCCGCCCAAATTCTCATAAATCTTAAGCCTCTTAAACATGGCATAAATTCTGAGAGAGCCTCGCCTTGATGCTTGATATAGTGAGCAGTGGTCTGTGTTGTGTAGTTGGGCCACTGATCCATGTGTGCACCAGTGGCAATTTCACCTTTAAGTGTCTGATTTGCGTAGCAGTGGTAAGCTCCAGATGAGACAACATGATCTAAAAGAGGTTTTAGAGGCTGAGTTACCATTGCCTGAATTGTCAGAACGCTAATTGGCAGCTTGATTCCGACCATTCCATAGATTAGTGCAGCAGAGTATCCACCAGCAGAGATAAGTAGCTTATTTGTGTTGATAGTGCCTCGATTGGTCTCAATAGAGACAATTTTGCCGTTGCGTGTATTGACAGCAGTAGCCTCTGTTTGCTGATGTATCTCAACACCAAACTTTGAAGCACCTCGTGCAAGACCCCAAACAACAGCATCATGCCGAACAATACCGCCCGGTGGGTGAAACATTGCACCATGAATTGGATATGTTATATCCTCAGAGATGTTGAGTGCTGGAACAAGCTCTTTTGCCTCTTTTGCATCAATTAAATGGCTCTCTACCCCATGAAATTGAGCTGTAGCAATGGTCATACGGGCAGCCTTCATTGCAGCTTCACTGTGCATGAGGTTTAAGTTGCCGCAGTTGTTGAACATAAGATTGTAGTCCAGCTCTTTTGTTAAAATAGGCCACAGATCAAGTGCCTCCTTATATAAAGGGACATTATACTGTGTTCTTTGATTGGCACGGACAATTGCAGTATTTCTACCAGCACCGCCAAAACCGATGTAGTTCTTCTCTATGATAGCCACATCAGTTATGCCATGATCTTTTGCAAGGTAATAGGCAGTTGCAAGACCATGTAGTCCGCCTCCTATGATTACCGCATCATAACTTGATTTTAGTTGGGTCTTCTCCCCCCACATGGGTTTGTATTTACCAAACATAAGCCTTCTCTTAAAATTTATACTGTAAGGTTATTCAAAATGGTGCCCACATAATTAACTAATGACAACATTAACTAATGAGTGTTGATTACTAAAAAACTATATTTTAAACTAAAAAAATATTTAGTCAGATACTCAATGAAATGAATTGTGTCAAGAATTATTTTTATTTAAAGTTAATTTTTCAATCAAAAGAGGGGCAAAAAAAGTTGACTTTCATTAATTTACAGACTATTTTTTTATAAAAACAGCATTGATACTCTTTCATTAAACTATTTTTATAATAAAAATAACCATTATCACCTCTTAAAATCAGAGATATAACTCAATATTATGACTAATTCCATTTCATTTCCCCCAACAGATGTGGCAACATCGCACCCAGCAGTTGTCGATATTATAAGCAGACTTGACTCTTTAACCCCTAAGGCAAAAATTTTAGGCAGCTACATTATTCAAAATCCAGGTAAAGTTGTGTTGATGACAACTCGGCAACTTGCAAAAATTTGCGGCATAAGCGAAGCCACTGTGGTTCGATTTGCAATGTTTTTGGGTTACAGTGGCTACAGTGATCTGCAAAGAGCCTTGAAAGATTTAATCTATACAAAATCAAGTTTAGGAAAAAATTTAGATGTAAAGATAGGTGATGTAAAGATAGGTAGCGATAAATTAGGCGAAGATTCTACCTCTGAAATAGCGAGTCAAGATAGTGGGCGAACTCTTCTGTATAGAGTCTTCTTTGAAGAGTTGAGCGAATTGCAGTTTTTTTATGAAACAGTTAATGTCAAAATTATGAGTCAATTTATAAACTATATCATTCAAAGCCCAGCAGTCTATCTTGTTGGCTCGCGTATATCATACACATCTGCCTACTACATGGGCTGGTCATTAACAAAAGTAAGAAGAGGAATACATATTTTAAAGGGGAGCGATAGCACAGCTATTGATAACCTTTCAGTGGCACCTGACGGCTCTCTTGTGGTTATGGTTGCCACAGCTCGCTACCCAAATGAGCTTATAAAGCTAAGTAAATTGACCAAAAGGTTAGGGCATACGCTTTTAGTCCTCACAGATAGCCAGCTATCGCCTTTACTTGCATTTGCAACATTATCGCTTGTTGTACCAACCAAATCAATGCAATCTATTGATAAAAATCCCATCTCATTTACGGGTAATCCATCAAATATGCTCTGTGCTATTAAGTATATTGTTCAAGAGGTTGCAGCAGGGCAGGGGGAAGCATTAAAAGAGCACCAGCAAAGGGTTGAGCAGGTATATCTTGAAAATGATATTATGTTTAACCTACAATCTTAAAGCAAAATTACGGAGCGAGCATTAGCCAAATCAATTGAGCCAATTTCTTTATAAACCTTGAAATTTATGGCAAATTATGAGAATCAAAGTGTTATGATGCATCTTCAATTAATGGAGAATTAATGGAGGCGATATGAAAAAACTCCCGCTCGGCATACAAAATTTCCCTGAAATAAGAAATGGCAATTACGTTTATATAGATAAGACACCAATGGCGTTTAATCTTGCAGAGAACGGCAAATATTATTTTCTCTCTCGCCCCCGCAGATTTGGCAAATCTCTATTTCTTGACACCTTAAAATGTCTATTTGAAGGCAAAAAAGAGCTTTTTGAGGGGCTTTATATTTATGATAAATGGGATTGGAGCAAAAAATATCCAGTTATAAAAATCAGCTTTGGGGCTGATGTTTTCAAATCATCTGATCACCTTGAAAAGGCGATTGTTGGTATTCTTGAGAAAAATGAGCGAGATAACGGGGTTGCTGTTCAGAACAAGGCAACTGTAGGAAATTATTTTAAATTTTTGATAGAAGCCTGCTATGTAAAGCACAATAAACGAGTGGTTGTTGTTATTGACGAATACGACAAACCAATTTTGGATAATATAACAGACGAGTCTAAAGCTCTTGAAATGAGAAATAATTTAAGGAATTTATACTCTGTAATCAAAGATTCTGACGAATATATAAAATTTACGTTTCTTACTGGAGTCAGCAAGTTCAGCAAGATGAATCTATTTAGTGGATTGAACAACCTGCAAGATATAACCCTTTTGCCTGAATATGCCACAATCTGTGGTTATACTCAAAACGATGTTGAAGTTGTTTTTAAGGATTATATTAAGCTGCT
>JADFZO010000106.1 GCA_015232465.1 Desulfamplus sp. | reverse complement strand
AAATAATCAATCCTAACCATAAGATTGATTGTTACTTTATATCAGGGGCTTTTTTATTATTGTTTTAATATGTGGAGTGATTTTTATGAAAGGCATCATTTTAGCAGGTGGTTCTGGCACGAGGCTCTATCCAATAACAAAAGCTGTAAGTAAACAGCTTGTCCCTGTCTATGATAAACCAATGATATATTACCCATTGTCTGTGCTTATGCTTGCTGGAATTAGGGAGATAATGATCATCTCAACCCCAATTGATCTGCCTCGCTTTAAGGAGCTTTTTCAAGATGGCTCTACTTTAGGTCTAAACTTCTCATACATGGAGCAACCATCGCCAGACGGTATTGCACAGGCATTTGTTCTTGCAAAGGATTTTATAGCTCAAGATAGCGTAACCTTAATACTTGGAGATAATATCTTTTATGGCAGCCGTCTTCAATTGGTTCTAAAAAATGCGGTTGCAATGAAACAAGGGGGGCTTATTTTTGGCTATCCTGTAAAAGACCCTCAACGGTATGGAGTTGTTGAGTTTGACTACTCTGGCAAGGTTTTAGGGATTGAGGAAAAGCCCCAAAAACCTAAATCTCTTTACGCTGTTCCCGGTCTATATATTTACGATAATAAAGTTGTAGAGATTGCAAAAAATTTAGAACCATCTAAAAGGGGCGAACTTGAAATTACTGATGTCAATAATGTCTATCTTAAAAAAAAGGAGCTAAAGGTTGAGCTACTTGGTCGTGGATTTGCATGGCTTGACACTGGAACGCATGAGGCTCTTCAGCAGGCATCTGCCTATGTTCAGGCAGTGCAAAATAGGCAGGGGCTTAAAATTGCCTGTATTGAAGAGATAGCTTATAGGCTTGGCTATATAACAGACTCACAGCTTCAAAAACTCGCTGCTGATATGTTAAAAAATGATTATGGGCAATATTTAATGCGACTGATTCAAGATAAAAATGATTATGGAGAGTTTTAATGGTTACAAGTTTTAATTCATTAAAAGTAGTTAGCAGGCGAGGCGATTTTGCTACTGATAACTTACCAGAGCTTGAAGGGGTATTATTGATTAAACCAGATGTTTTTGCTGATTCCAGAGGTTTTTTTCTTGAAACATGGCAGAGAACTCGCTACCAAAATAGCGGGGTTAATGTAGATTTTGTTCAAGATAACCACTCTCGTTCAAAAAAAGGGGTCATAAGAGGGCTGCACTATCAGCTTAAAAATCCTCAGGCAAAACTTGTTTACGCTGTTAGAGGTACTATTTTTGATGTGGCTGTAGATATAAGAAGAGACTCCCCAATGTTTGGAATGTGGGCAGGGGCTATACTCTCTGATGAAAATAGAGATCAGCTTTTTATACCAGCAGGATTTGCACATGGATTTGCTGTGTTGAGTGAGTTTGCTGATGTTACCTATAAATGTTCTGATATTTATACACCAGGAGATGAGTATGGCATTATATACAATGATCCTGATATTGCTATTGACTGGCATCTTAATCTTTGCAATGACTTTAATATAGAGCCGTTAGTTTCGGATAAAGATGGTAAATATCCAAAGCTGTGCGATGTTCCAGCCAATAATCTATCTGTTTGTTCTTAAAAAAAAATAGATAAAGCATAATTTTATAATTGCTTGAGCCTCTCATTTGCCTCTTGAGCAATTCCACTCGCAGAAGGTGCAATATCAACAACCTTTTGCCAACTCTCCTTTGCCTTGTCAAACTGACGATTTGCCTCATAAACCCTTGCCATATCAGCATAAAGAATAGATACAATAGCACCTTTTCCATCGTTTTTATTAATCGCATCAGTAAGTAGATTAAAAGCTGCTTGAAGCTCAGAGGTCTCAATATATGTTGTTGCAAGTCCGTGAATTGCATTAATAAAATTTGGCTCTGCCTCTAATGCCATTAAAAAGTGCTCTTTTGCAAGATTTGTATCTCTTTTGCCAAGATATGCCCACCCTAAATTTGATAAAGGATAGTGCGGTGTTGCATATAAAAGATTATCAGATATTGCCTTAAAACACTCAATTGCAATGTCCCATTTTTGCTGCTTTAGGTATGCACTTCCAAGATTATTTTGTGCAGGAATATACTCTGGATTTAGTTCAATAGCCTTTTTAAAGTGAGTCTCAGCAAGATCAAACCTCTTTTTTGCCATGTAGGTTAGACCTAAATCGTTATGAAGATATGGATCTGTTGGGATTAGCTTCTCTGCTTTTAAAAACTCATTTAATGCTGATGTATAGTTGCCTTCAGCCATAAATGCTTCACCAAGCTCTTTAGTTGCTTTAGCCATTTGAAGTTGCTGAGAATCTACCTTTGGGGCTGACGCTACGTTGCCAGAAGTTGTGCATGACTGTAAGAAAAGAGCCATTAACACTATTAAATAGATAAAACTCTGTATAGTATATGAAATAAGATTTTTCATAAGCGTTGATTCTTCTCCTGCTGAGATATGGTTGATAGATTTTGAACTATATTGGACTGTAAGCTCTTACAATGGTTATGTTTTTTTCATTGAGGTAGTTAAAAGCCTCTTTGATTAATGCAGCTTTTAACGTTATAAAAAGAGCTTTATTTTGATTTTCAGATTGAATATAAACCCCTTCAATTGAGATAGTTTTACCATCATTAGGATTAACAAAAGCGGGATTGTATGTTGCTTTAGCACCTAAAGCAGAAAATAGCTTTTTTGCAACCTCTATAGTTGTTAAAAGTGGTGATATTGTTATTATAATATCATCTTTTCTCATCTTTTTTAGTGCTTCAAATGCAGAACCATATATATCGCCAAATACAATTAGTATGTCTGGTTTTCCATCTCTGCTAATAACTCCAGGTGTTGCCCGTAGAGTTACACTACCGACAGATATAGCAATCTCTTTTTCTGGTGTGTATCTATATCCTGTAATCTGTAGAAGCTTTTTTACAGCAGATTTATGGTCCTGCCCAACTGTTAGGGGAATTGGAATATAACCTTCAGTAAGCTGTTCATCAGAGGCTGATAGCAGCTTATTAGATACAGAAGTTAGAGGCTTTTTGTCATAATAAGATGGGACAACCTCTCCAAACTCCATAATTTTAAAATCATGCCAAAATTTTTTTATGGTATCGGAAAAAGAGGCAAATTGCTCCTTGTCAGGTACAAATAGAATTCTTGAGCCACTTGTTAGCTGAATAAGGGGGGTTACTGCAACATCAATTACTATATCGTCTCCACTATTGCGGGGAAAATAGTATTTACCTTTTAACTTTAACCTTCCATCATTCAACATTGCAAACTGCTTTAATTGGCGAACAGGGATAGCAGAGCTTTTCTTAGGTATAGTTTTTGGTGCTGGCTTAGAAATCGCAGTTACAGGCAGCTCCTCTTTTGCTACTACTGGGTTTGGAGGCGGAGGAGTTGATGGTAGTGGTGATGGCGATAATTGCGATGATAAAGCCTCTTTAGGAGGCTCAGGCTCAACATACGCTTTTTTATCTTCTGCTACCAATTTGGGTTTTATTGTAGCCTCTTGTGCTTCTGATTTTGAGGCTGCTTTAGGTATATCTGAGGAGGCTTTGGTCAATGTTATGATTGGTAAATCAACAACACCGGGTTTGCTCTCTTTAAAATCATTTTGCCTTGATTTTTTTAATGGAATTGTGATCTGCTGACCCTCTTTTATAGTATTAGTATCTTTTATTAAAGGGTTGAGAGTCTTAAAAACACGCATAAAAAGCCCAAAATCTTCTTTTGATAAATCCCCCTTTGATCTAAAAATTTTATAAATCCAATCCCCTTTTTGCACAGTGTATGGTTCGCACAAAATATAAAAATCGTAATATTTAAAAAGAGAATAGCGTTTATATGATGTTGATAGCACAGCTTGTGCGTCAGATTCAGAGAGTTCATCTAAAGGATCAACAGGAAAAGCATTTGGATTAAAGGGTTTAGATTCGGATTTAATAGGGTTAATATCAGCAGCAGATACTATTTGTATATATACTGCTGATATTAAAAATAGAATTATCAGTAAAAAAAAGAATCTTATTGTGCCCTGTTTTTTTAGCATGGTATCCAAATGTTTACTCTCTTTTTAACTGTTTTTAATAAGATCAAGCTCTGCTGCAATTTTACATGAAATATCTTTAGCAAAAATTTTAAAATCGTTACTGCTAAGTGGCTTGCCTTGTGCAGGTATCTTATTAGGATCATCTGGCATAACAAGCAACGGGGTATTGATTAGGCTCTGATTTGGTTCAATTTCATAATCTTTATCAATTGTCTTTTGAAAATATTGATCTTGAAATCCTGAAAATTTGATTGCATGTGCTGTTGCATCAACAATAGCAATATCTTGATCAGTTACAATTTTTTGTTTGACAGCCTTTACAAGACCAGCTAAAGATTCACCCCCTTGGGTGCAGGCAATATGACCATTACGATTTGCCTCAAGAGACCAATCCATAATCTCCTGTTCAGTTACCTGTGTGAAAAATACATTCTGCCTGCCAGAGATTTTATTATAGCTATTTGCAATAGCAATAACCCTTGGCATTGATACAGGATTGCCAATCATAGCAGCTTGTGCAACACTTGGCTTGACTGTAACAGGCTTAAAGACTCTTTTTTCACTATTTGGCTCTAAGTAGTATTGAAATACAGGATCAGCATGTTCTGATTGAACTCCAATAATTTTAGGCAGAGAATCTATAATACCAGCTTCATAAAACTTTAAAAAGCCATTCATAACAGCAGAGATATTTCCAGCATTACCAATTGGCACAACCACAACAATATTTTTTAGCTCATACTCAAAGTCTTGCGAAATTTCGTAAGAGTATGACTCCTGCCCTAAAATTCGCCACGCATTTTTTGAATTTAAAAGTGCAACAGGATACTCCTCAGATAGCTTCTCAACAATCTTCATGCAGTCGTCAAAAACGCCAGGAATCTCAAAAACCATTGCTCCGCTACCTAAAGGTTGCGACAACTGCTGTGGTGTTACCTTTTTGTATGGAAGAAGAACAGCAGATTTAATATCTGGAGTCAAATATGATGCGTAGAGTGCCGCAGAGGCTGATGTATCTCCAGTAGAGGCACAAATCGCAATAATGTTTGATACAAGTTTAGAGTCAATAAGATATTTGATGTAAGAGAGAGCACTTGCCATGCCTCTATCTTTAAAAGATGCACTTGGATTTTGTCCATCATTTTTGTAGTAAAACTTAACACCAACCTTTGATTGTAGCCTATTATTAGCCTCAACTATTGGTGTATGCCCCTCTCCAAGATAGATTATTGAATCAAGCGGGATATTTGGTCCTATAAACTCATGGTAGCGATAGATTCCCTTTAAAGCAGGGATATTGAGCATTCTTCTGTAATCAAATATCTGCTGCCAAGTTTTACCAGATACCTTTTTTAGCTCATCAAACTTGCGGTTGTGTATTAAAAGAACCTGTCCACATTTAGGACAGACATAGAGTAGCTTATCTATTGGATATGTTGCATCACAACCAAGACATTGATAAAATAACTCCCCTTTTAGCTTTGGTATAATAAATGGTTGAATATCTTTAGGAAAGTTCTCTATCTTCATCTGATTACCTTTTGTCCGCCCATGTAGTGTTGTAAAACCTCTGGAATCTCAACCGAGCCATCAGGCTGCTGATAATTTTCAAGAATTGCTGCAAAACATCTTCCAACTGCTAAACCAGAGCCGTTTAATGTATGGGCAAATTCGCTCTTTTTTGACCCTTCCCGTTTAAACTTTATATTTGCCCTTCTTGCCTGAAAATCTGTGCAGTTGCTGCAAGATGATATTTCGCGATATTTGTCCTGTCCTGGCATCCACACCTCAATATCATAGGTCTTTGCAGATGAAAAGCCCATATCTCCTGTGCAGAGAGTTATCACTTGATATGGCAGACCAAGACGCTGCAAAATAGTCTCAGCAGATGCAACCATTGATTCTAACTCATCAAATGATGTCTCAGGTGTGGCATATTTAACCATCTCAACTTTATTAAATTGATGCTGTCTGATTAAGCCTCTTGTATCTTTGCCATGAGAGCCAGCCTCAGACCTAAAACATGGGGTATAGGCTGTAAATCTTATGGGTAGATTTTTCTCTGGTATTATCTCATCAGCATAGATGTTGGTCATAGGCACCTCTGATGTTGGAATCATAAAGTAATCCCAACCTTCTAATTTAAAGAGGTCTTCCTCAAATTTTGGCAGTTGACCAGTTCCTGTAAGGCTTTTACGATTTACCATAAATGGAGGCAGAATCTCTGTAAACCCATGCTCGTTTATGTGGGTGTTTAACATAAAATTGATAAGTGCCCGCTCAAGCCTTGCTCCGCTTCCTATGTAGAGCGGAAATCTTGCACCAGCGATTTTTGTTGCCCTTGCAAAATCAAGAATCCCAAGCTCTTCGCCTATCTCCCAGTGTGGTTTTATAGGAAAATTAAATTCTCGTGGTGTTCCAATCTGTCTTTCAAGACGATTATCATTCTCATCTTTTCCAACTGGAACAGTTTTGTGGGGAATATTGGGGATATTCATTATAAAGCTCTCAACTGCACTTTCAGTCTCTGCAAGTGCAGCATCAAGCTCCTTAATTTTGTCTGAAACAGCTCTCATCTCTAAAATGGGGGCATCAGCATTTTGACCCGATTTTTTCATTGTTGCTATCTTGTCAGAGACTTGGTTTCTATTGTGCCTTAAGGTCTCAATCTCTTGAAGTAGCTCTCTTCTTTTTTTTTCTGTCTCAATAAAAGTGTCAAAGTCAGCAGTTGCTCTTCTATTCTCTAACGCCCTTCTAACTTCATCTATATTCTCTCTAACATACTTTATTTCCAGCATTTTTATACCTGCCTGCTCTATGTGCTAATAGTTAAAATTCTTATCTAATAAAGATTTTTAAAAAATTATCATGCAATTTTCAAACAGTCAACGATAAATGCTGATTGACAATTGTTTTACGCTGTATAATATTGCAAAAAATAGATTTTTAAAAGCGGAGAATAAAAATATGAATGAGACAAAGATGAATAAAAAGAGTTTAGTTAATCAGGTTATGGAGAGAATGTCGCTACTAACCCAAGAGGATGTGGCTGCAAAACAGAAAATTATTGAATCTAACCTTTTGACATTTGCAAATTTTTTAGAGGCAAATCTTTCGCTGCTTTATATTCAAAGAGGCAGTGAGCTTCCGACTGAAAACATCATAAGAACATGCCTTGATGTTAAAAAGGGTATTGTTCTGCCTGCCTATTCAGAGTCCAGGCACTCAATAACTCTGCTTCGTATCAACAACTACGATTCAGATATTATTAAGGTGGAATCAGATACATTGGAGCCTGACCCAAATGCGTGTAAAAAAATACCGTTAGATATGATTGATATTGCACTAATACCAGGTCTTGCCTTTGACGAAAAGGGCGGGCGAATCGGTTTTGGAGATGGGTTCTACAATAGACTTATCGCCAAGCTGCCTGAAACCACACGCAAAATTGCGATTGCATTTGAAGAACATCTTGTTGATCATATTCCAATGGAATCAAGAAAATACAACTTAGATATAATAATTACAGATAAAAGAACCATATTTAAAATTTAATCTATTTAAATTATACTGTCATGTTACGCAGCAACATAAGTAATCTTTAATTTTTTAAGTTCTTCAAATGCTATTTTTAAAGCAGATACGTAAATTTTGGATTTTAGTGCAAAATGATTCAATGAGGTTTTTATTGATATTGTTTCAAGTTTGATAAAAGCATACAAAGCTGAAAAAAAAATGATTTGTTTGAGTTACCACTGTACTGGTAGGAGATTTGCACAATGAAGCATTTTGTTTGAATGATTT
>JADFZO010000105.1 GCA_015232465.1 Desulfamplus sp. | reverse complement strand
TCAACAATCTCTCTGTCAATATTTCTTGGTTTTACACCATATTTTTCCCATTTTTCGTAAAGAGGCTTTGGAGCGCGTTTCAGATATAGAAGTTCGCCTTCCATTTTACCCCATTCATTGAGTGCTTTTTCAGCAACTTCAACTGCAATCTCATCAATATCTCTATCAAGAGTTTTGCCGTCAACTTCAACAGTTGTAGCAACATTCAAGTGAGGTGCAACAGCAATAAGTTTTTCAGTATCCTTGATTTTGTATGCTGTTGTCTGCTTTTTTGCAGCAGCCATAAATACTTCTGCAACTGATCTGCCATGATCAGAGTGTGCAGCAGCTCCAGCAGCCACCATTCTGGCAAAGTTACGCGCAGCAATAGTGTTTGCTGTAGCTCCGCAAAGACCTTTTCTTGTATCTTCACCAACTATACCGCCCTTAGGAAGCGGCAGTCTGCATGGACCCATTGCACAGTTTTTACAGCAGATACCTTGAAGTCCGATATTACAAGGCTTCATGTTTACAGCTCTGTCAAATACAGTTTCAATACCAAGCTTATGAGACCTTGCAATCATCTCCTGGGTTGATACATCAATTGTGGACGCAATAGGGTCTGCCAATTTTTGACCCTTTTCTATCTTTTCTTCTGCCATTAGAGGTTCCTCCTCCTGTTATGAAAATGGTTATCACCAAAAAATTAGGTGATAATCATAAATTATCAGGCATTATTTTGTTATGTTTAAATACTATTATACGTTAAATTTAGCTAATTAACCACTATGCAACATTTTTTCTGTGAGTTCTGGTTAAACTCTCAAGAATCCTATCCAACTCTGTTTTTTGAACTGCTGCTGGTGTCATGCTTATAGCTGCTTTTGCACCACATGGCTCTGCTGCATGATGCTTTCTCTCTTGAGCACGTTTATCTCTTAATGCCTGCTCTTCAGCTTCAAGTTTTGCAGCAGCATCAGAAGCAGCTTTTTTATCAGCCTCAATTTTAGCCTTAGCATCAGCCTCTGCTTTAGCTTTTGCATCTGCTTCTGCCTTTACTTTGGCAGCAGCGTCAGCTTTAGCTTTTGCATCTGCATCAGCTTTTGCCTTAGTTTCAGCCTCTGCTTTGGCTTTAGCCTCAGCTTCTGCTTGAGCCTTTGCATCGACTACTACTGCTGGGGCAGCTTCAGTCTTTGGTGCGGCTGCTGGAGTAGCTGCCGCAGGTGCTGCTGGAGCCTTTGCTGCGGGTGCAGCAGCTTTTGGAGCTTCTGCTTTTTTAGCTGGAGCAGATGCAGCACCACCCTTTGCATCATCTACAATTGTAAGATCAGGAGCTGGGGCAATCGCTGTAAAGTCAATTTCAACATCGTTAAGCTGTTTTGAAATAGGTGCAACATTTAATGCTGAACCACCGTCAGAGATAAGCTCTATAAATGCCTTAGCAAGTTTGATAGCCTCTGGATGACGCATAATCATAATATTTGAGCCAGCAAGCAGATAGACAACAGCACCAACAGCCTCCATCATAATTGCACGTCTTTCAGGATCGCCAAGTTCAGGAGCCTCAGCAACGGTAAGTTTAGCCTCTTTACATTTCCATATTTCGTTTGCAAGGTTGTTGATAAGTGGATTCTGGAGTTTATCATCACCCTGTGTCATGGCTGCCATTGTGAGACGTTCCATAACAGAGTAGGTGTATTCAAGTCCATATCCAAGACCACCAGTTGTGGGATCAACAATAACTTTAGTCAAGGGAACACCAAGATTCTCAAGAAGAATATTGACCTGTTTTGCAAGGTTTACATCAATTGGAGATGACGAAATTACAGCATGACCGTAACCCATTGCTGCTGCTCCAATACCCTTGTAGTTTTTCTCCTCAACAGGACCTAATATAAGATTGTATCCTTGACAATCCTCAGCAATTTTTTTCAAAACAGCATCGTCTTTGGCAGGAGATGCACAGCCCCACACGATAAGTGGCACTTTGATTGCATCAAGTACCTTTTTTACAGTAGCTGATGCTGCTTCAGGGGTAGCATCTTTATCATTTGGATCAATGCTTTTAAGTTGAAGCACAATCAATTGTGCCCCAAATTTTTCCACACACTTTTTTGCCCATGCCGCTGGATCAGATACAACATCTTTAAATGGAGCAAGAGCTGCCTCTGGCCACTCTTGGGGTTCCATATCCCAGATCTCCATTGCGATGATTGGTTTGTTTGGCATACTTCCCTCAAACTGATAAAAGGGATAGCATGTTTCGGCACCAACAGTTAAAGCACTATCACCTTTTCCAATGGTGATTCCTTTGATGGCACCGGCATAGGATTCTTTGGTTATGTCAAATCCCACTTTTTACCTCCTTCATGGATAGATAATTATATGGTTGCGGGTTAATTATAACGATATGATCGCTTTTTGGGGGATCATAATGAAAAGCTCAAATGATTCTTTTTTGAAAAATCATTTATATTAAATTTATTCTCTTTTAAGCATTAGGATATTTACAGTGAGGGTATTCTTTTGTCAATAGATGACTTCATTAATTCATTAATATTTTTTATAAAAAAATAGATGATTTAAATTCAAAAATATTTGATATAATTAGTAAATAAACGCCATTCATTTAAATTTTACCATCACAATAAAAAGGGGGCTGACATGGTGTTTTTCTAAAATAATTGTATATTTTTTTTTTGTATTATGTTAATGATTAAATTTAATTATTGTTTATTAGAATAAACTGAAATTTTTTATAATTAATTCAATTTTTTATCCTTATTTTCATAAGAAAGTATTTTAATATTTATAATTTTTTTAAGAGCTGATTAAAATTGATTTTAAAACTGTTTTAATCAAAATGGGTATTTAAATCAGAACGGCTCATACTAAATTTATAGCATGAGTCTAAATTTTAAAAACGTAAAAGGAGTTAATCATGCCATCATCATTAGATCCAACCAAACATGCGGACTGGGAAATTGCACAAGATGCTGAAAAAGAGATGCTCAAAATTTATGAAATCGGCGAAAAACTTGGGCTTACAAAAGATGAGCTACTACCTCAAGGTCATTACATTGGAAAGATTGATTTTAAAGCGGTTTTAGATCGCCTAAAAGATAGACCAAATGGAAAGTATATTGATGTTACAGCCATTACTCCGACACCCCTTGGAGAGGGAAAATCAACATCATCAATGGGTCTTGTTCAAGGACTTGGGAAAATTGGAAAAAATGTATGTGCTGCTATTCGTCAACCATCAGGCGGTCCTACCATGAACATCAAAGGTTCTGCTGCTGGTGGAGGACTTGCTCAATGTATCCCATTGACCCCTTTCTCACTTGGATTTACAGGCGATATTAATGCGATTATGAATGCTCACAACCTTGCTATGGTTGCCCTTACATCTCGCCTTCAACATGAGAGAAACTATAATGACGAGCAGCTTCTAAGGCTCTCTGGCATGAAACGTATTGACATTGACCCAACAAGAGTTGAGATGGGCTGGGTAATGGATTTTTGCTGTCAGGCATTGAGAAATATCATCATTGGTATTGATGGTGTAAATGGCAAGACTGACGGCTTCATGATGAAATCTAAATTTGGTATTGCTGTATCTTCAGAGGTTATGGCTATTCTTGCTATGGCAACTGATCTTAAAGATATGCGAGAAAGAATGGGCAAAATCGTTGTTGCTTACACCAAACAGGGAAAACCTGTAACAACTGAAGATTTGCAAGTTGCTGGTGCAATGACAGCATGGATGGTTGATGCTCTTAATCCATCTTTGATGCAGACTCTTGAAGGGCAGCCAGTTATTGTTCATGCAGGACCTTTTGCAAATATCGCAATTGGACAAAGCTCAATCATTGCTGACAGAATTGGTCTAAAACTTTCTGATTACCATGTAACTGAATCTGGTTTTGGTGCTGATATTGGATTTGAAAAGTTCTGGAACTTAAAGTGCCGTTACAGTGGTCTTGTTCCAGATTGTGCTGTTGTTGTTGCAACAATTAGAGCTTTAAAATGTCATGGTGGTGCTCCTGTTCCTGTTCCTGGAAAGGCGATGCCAGAAGAGTATAAAACTGAAAATGTTGGCTGGGTAGAAAAGGGTTGTGCAAACCTAATCCACCACATCAGAAACGTAAGAAAGGCTGGCATAAGCCCAGTTGTTTGTATCAACGCATTTTACACAGATACACCTGCTGAAATCAAAAAGGTTCGTGATCTTTGCGAAGCAGAAGGGGCAAAAGTTGCACTTTCTCGCCATTGGGAAAAAGGTGGCGATGGTGCTATTGAGTTTGCTGAGGCTGTTGTTGAGGCTTGTGAAGAGAAAACTGAGTTTAAATTCCTCTATGAGCTTGATATGCCAATTAAAGATAGAATTTCGCTTATCGCCAAAGAGGTTTATGGTGCTGATGGCGTTGAGTATTCAAATGAAGCTAACGCAGCAATTGATAGAATCCAAAAAGACCCAGAATTATCAAAACTTGGTATGTGCATGGTTAAAACTCATCTATCTCTATCTGATAATCCAGCACTTAAAGGCGTTCCAAAAGGCTGGAATCTTAAGATTAGAGAGGTTCTAACTTATGGTGGTGCTGGCTTTATCGTTCCAGTTGCTGGAGCTATCAGCTTAATGCCTGGAACAAGCTCAAATCCTGCATTTAAACGCGTTGATGTTGATGTTAATACTGGTAATGTTCAAGGTGTATTCTAAGGCTTATATAGATTAAACTTCCTAATAAGAGATTTTAGGGATTCAGAAGGAGATTTAGATAGATGACAGCAGAAATTATAAACGGCAACGAAATTCGCAAAGTAATACTTGAGGAAGTTAAGGCAGAAGTTGCGAAGATGAAGGAAAAATATGGAAAAGTTCCAGGTCTTGTTACCATTCTTATTGGAGCAAATCCCGCATCAATTAGCTATGTAACTTTGAAAGTTAAAACTGCTTTGGAGGTTGGCTTTAAAGAGATTCAAGATGATCAACCAGCAGATATTTCAGAAGCCCATCTTCTTGCTTTGATTGATAAATATAACAATGACCCTGAGATTAACGGTATTCTTGTTCAGCTTCCACTTCCAAAACATATTGACGAGAAAAAAGTTTTAAATGCCATAAATCCAGATAAAGACGTTGATGCTTTCCACCCTGTAAATGTTGGAAGGCTTATGATTGGCGGAGATGAGGCAAAATTTTTGCCCTGCACACCTGCTGGTATTCAAGAGCTTATTGTTCGTTCTGGCACTGAGACCTCTGGAGCTGAGGTTGTTGTTGTTGGACGCTCAAACATTGTTGGCAAACCAATTGCCATGATGATGGCTCAAAAGGGCAAAGGTGCTAACAGCACCGTTACCATAGTTCATACCAGAACAAAAGATTTAGCTTCTCACTGCAAAAGAGCAGATATTTTGATTGTTGCTGCAGGCGTTCCTGATCTTGTAAAGCCAGAGTGGATAAAACCCGGTGCAACTGTTATTGATGTTGGAGTAAACCGTGTTGGCATGAACGAAAAGACTGGTAAAGCCATTCTCAAAGGCGATGTTGATTATGAAAAAGCAAAAGAGATCGCAGGAAAGATTACACCAGTTCCAGGCGGTGTTGGACCTATGACAATTGCAATGCTTATGAAAAACACCTTAAAATCAGCTCAATATAGCCTAAAATAGTTACATTGTAGGGGTGTAGCATCATGCTCTTAACACCCCTACAAAAAAACTAAATTTATTTTTAAGAAATCGTGAATGTTTTTTTAACCCTCCATAGCCAATAAGATTAAGCGATCAAGTAACTCTGAAAATGTATATCCTGCAACCTGTGCAGACTGTGGATATAGACTTGTTGCTGTCATTCCCGGAATTGTGTTTGTCTCAAGAAGATAAATCTCGCCATCAGATAATATCATATCGCTTCTGCTGTAACCTCTAAGAAATAGAGCCTTATGGGCTGCAACTGCATAATCTTGGACTTTTTGCTTAATATCATCAGAGATTCTTGCAGGGCATATCTCTTGGGTCGCACCTTTTAAATATTTTGCGTTGTAGTCAAAAAAATCGTAGCCTTTGCCCGGAATAATCTCAATCACAGGCAGAGCCTCAATCTTGCTATTGCCAAGAACCCCGCATGTAAGCTCTACACCTTTTATGTAGGCTTCAAGAATAAGGTTAGTATCAAAATTAAAAGCATTTTCAACAGCTTGTAGAATCTTTGATCTAACTTCATCAATCTTTTCACCCTTTTTAACAATAGACATTCCAACACTTGAGCCTGCACAGGCTGGTTTAACAACTATCGGCAATCCAAGCCTATCTATCCATGAATCTATCTCGGCAGAATCTATTTTCAAAAAATCGCCCTTTGATAATGCGATATAGGGCGGAATCTTAATGCCAGCCTGTTCATACACCTTTTTTGATGCAAGTTTATTCATTGCCAAAGCACTTCCAAGAACTCCAGAACCTTGATACGGAATTTTTAAAAGATCAAGAAGCCCCTGAACCGTTCCATCTTCCCCATTTGGTCCGTGCAAAATCAAAAGTGAAACATCAATAGATTGAGCATCTTCTACTATCTGCTTTAAATCTGTTTTTGGATCATATTTGACAATATCATATTTACCCTTGTCAAGAGCCTCATACACCTGCTTACCGCTATTTAAAGAGACCTCTCGTTCTGATGAATCCCCTCCAGATAGCAGAGCCAATCTAATTTTTCCCATTTTCTCCCCCCATTTTTCCATTAATTTTGAACAAAAATAGCTATTGCACTATAATTATCATACTTTCCCTCTGCACGGCTAATAACTCTTGATGACATGAAATCTAACCAGTTGTTTGGAATTTTAGAGCGTGCAAGATCAGCCTCCATCTCAATCTCAGTAACATATTCCCAAAAACCATCTGTGCATAGCAAAAAAGAATCTTGAGGTTGCACAATATGAACATCTTTTTCAACTGCTGGTCTTAAATTGCCCTCATGCCCAAGTGTCCTAAGCAGACGGTTACGATCTTCGTGTTGTCTTATCTGATTGTATGTGATGTCGCCAGCATCAAACATAGCTTGAGGCACGCTGTGATCTTTTGTCTGAAATATGATTTGTCCATCTCTAAAATGATAAAGCCTTGTATCTCCAATGTGAGACCAGATTGCACTTTTAGAGTCTGCTATTAAAATAGCAACAGTTGTCCGCATAGAAAATAGCTTTGGATCCTCTTCTTGCTTGATTATAATGGCATCTTGAGCAGCTTTTATATATCTTACCAATGCCTCTGCACTAATTTCAGGCTCTTTTTCAAATTCATTTAATATTGTCTCTGTTGCGATAGAGGAGGCAACTTCACCGCCTCGATGTCCCCCTAATCCATCTGCCGCAACCCAGCATGTAAGATGCGATTTTTCCCTAAACCCGCAATAATCTTGATTTTCACTTCGACCACCAACATTTGAAACCATTGCTGTAATGTATTTCATTAATTTAGCCCCCAGCCGCAACATTGACTCTAAAATAATCAATTATCTTAATCACATACCCCACACAACCACCTTTTTTTCTTTAACCCCATTTTCATTTGAGCTATCAGGTTTCTCTTCTCTTCTAAAAATTTTTTCTTCCCACGCTTTGCCCTCAGTTCGATCAAAGATTATCAGATGCCCCTCATCTGCTCAGAGTGTTCACGGAAAAACTCCTGAAATGCTGATATTAATTTTTCCATGTCAAGCGTGCCGTCTTGCTTGACATACCACGAACTTTGTTGCGAGATTGTATCTTGAGTGGTTGAGGTTAGCATTCTCGGAATTATCTCCATATAGATTGGATTACTAATCTCGATAGATGGTTTTCGTCTTATAAGCCCAAGATCAACCAAATATTGAACATCATCTTCTGGAATGGCTGAGGTGAGCTTATTGCCTGTGATAATCGGCTCAATCACCCTTCGCACTCGCTCTTCTCTTAACTTATCAGCCAACTGATCAAGATGGGTCTCTCTTCGTAAAATCAGAGACTCTTTTGCCGTCTTTACCATCTCTAAAGTGATAGATTTTGTTCTATCTCTATTCTCTTTTG
>JADFZO010000104.1 GCA_015232465.1 Desulfamplus sp. | reverse complement strand
TTCCGATTAAAATATGGTCAGGGTGCATTACATGCGTAAACTTTCCTGATTGCAAAGGTAGCAGCACTCTTAACATTTAGATCATCGCAATTTTCAATTAGGTTGATAAGTGCAACAATAGATGAGTTAATGCGGATAGAGCCAAGTGCTGTTGCAGTCTGGATAAGCGTTTCAGCATCTTTAGAGGTTTGAAGGATTTTTTCAAGAGTAGGCACAGCTTCAGAAAGGATAAAATCACCAGCAACCTTTATATAAATAAGGCGATTGTTTTTATCATCTTGCTCTATATATTTGATTATGCGATCAGCATTGCCATAAGATTTTTGAAGTATTAGCTCATAGAGGCTATCTTGAATTTCAGGATTAGGTATCTCAAGCGTTGTAAGATACTCTAAAATAGGAAAGACAAATTTTTCAGATGCTTTTGATAGCTCTTGAAGTGCCCGTTTTTGAACATTTACGTTGATTTCACTATTAGTTATAAATTGTAAAAGAGCCTTTGTCTTAACATCATCCTCTTTTTTAAGACAAAAAATAAGCTCTTCTAAAAACTCTTTTGGATTAATTCCAGCCATGATCTAATCTCATCTATTTTTTTTAATATTTTCTTTAACTCAACTGATAAAATACAGCATTTAAATATCTTTTGGATACAAAAAGGTCAGAGTTATTTGCAAGAGACTCAGTTGCCCCAATTATAAGATAGCCGTCTGGTTCAAGAACTTTTGCTATATTTGTGTATATTTTGCGTCTATCCTCTTCTGTAAAATAGATCATAACATTTCGGCATAAAATAATATCAAATTTTCCAAGTCCAACAAAGGGCTTCATTAAGTTCATCTTTTTAAATTGAACCATTGCCCGTATCTCATCTTTGATTTTCCAGTAATCCCCATCTTGCGTAAAATATCTATTTAGCCGTTTTGCATCTAACCCTCTTGCCACCTCAAATTTGTTATATCTGCCATAACTTGCCTGAGCTATGGCAGCATCAGAAATGTCTGTGCCAAGAAGTTTAATTTGATATTTTTGAGGAGTAACCCCAATCTCATCAAGAGCCATTCCAATACTATAAATCTCTTGACCAGTTGAATTCGCGGCACTCCAGAGGCGTATGGGTGGTTTTGTAACTGCTCTATTTTTAGATCGCCTATCAATAAGGTCTGGGATTATTTTATGCTGTATCAGCGTGAATGGTGCTTTGTCTCTGAAAAAATAGGTTTCGTTTGTAGATATGGCATCAATGATCTTCTTTTCAATATCTTTTTTAAGATCATATTTTGCTTTTTTATGAAGGTCTAAATAGGATGTGCAGCCTAACTGCTCCATTAAAGGATTTAATCTGGTTTCAATAAGATACTCTTTACCCTTAGATAGTGCTATTCCAGATATTTCCATGATATATTTGGATAATATATCAAATTCAGCTGATGTGATTTTGATCATTTTATTTAGTTATCTTAGCTGTTTTTTAAGATTACGGTTTTAGTTATCTCTTCAGCAATGTGCTCAAGAGGTGCAACCACATCAGCTATTCCAGACTCTATAGGCTCTTTTGGCATTCCATAAACAGTACAGCTATCCTTATCTTGAGCAATAATTACCCCACCATTTCTTTTTATGTGCTCAAGACCTTTTGTTCCATCTGATCCCATTCCAGTCATAATAACAGCCGTAGCCCTTCCAACATAGTGCTCTGCAATAGACCTAAATAGGTAGTCAACAGATGGTTTGCAGCTATTTTCAGGCGGATCATCTGTAAGTTTTATTTTGCGACTCTTTCCATCTGCACCAGCAACAATCTTCATCTGCATACCACCAGGGGCAATAAAGACGGTATTTGCCCTCAAAGTCTCTCCGTCTTCAGCCTCTTTAACCTCAAGCGAGCATTTTGCATCTAAGCTCTTTGCAAGCGATTTGGTAAATACAGGTGGCATGTGCTGTACAATTAGGACAGGCACATTGAGCTTTGTGGTTAGCATAGGCATCATAACTGCTAATGCTTTAGGACCTCCTGTTGAGATTCCAATCCCTATTATTGAAGATGGAGTTTGTCTCCGTATAATTGTTGAGGGTCTTACAATCTCACCTTTAAGGTCGCTCTTTAATTTTTGGATATGAGCTTTAGAGGATAAGTTTGAGCTAACAGTTTGAGATGTTGCTGTTGATGGTGTTAAATGGGTAGCTCCAGTTGGTAAAATGGTAGATTTACGACTGGTGAAAGCTCCGCTCGTGCCAATTGATGGGTTTGATGAACTGGGTTTTAATGAGGTTCTAAAAAGTTTTTGACGTTTAAATGCGTTTATAATCGGAACAAGTGCATCTTTGACCTTTGCCATGTTCTGAGCCATTGTGCCCTCATCTGGTTTTGATATAAAATCAAATGCCCCAAGTTCAAGAGCTTTGATTGTCATATCACTACCCTTTTGTGTAAGGGTGCTTAACATAACGGCTGATGTTGGAAGAGAGTTCTGTTTGATATACTCCAAAACCTCAATTCCATTCATCTCTGGCATCTCTATATCTAAAGTTACAATATCGGGTTTGAGCGATGCAATCCTTGCAACAGCAGTTTTGCCATTGCTTGCTGCACCAACAAGCTCAACATCTGGTATATCTTTTAGAACATCGCTAACTATTTTTCGATAGACAATAGTATCATCAACCACAAGAACTTTTATTTTGTCCATTTACTCCTCTACCACCTCTTTTTATAAAGCCTATAACCCTTTAGGATTAATAATAATATCTACGTTGAATCTTATTATTAATCTTTTAAAACCTCTTCAATATCTAAAATACCAATTAAAGATGTTTTTGTCTTCATAACACCTTTAAAGAACCGCCCTTTTAATCCGCTAATATTTGATGGAGCAGGCTCGATTCTATCTTTTTCTGCCGTTACAACATCGCTTATGGCATCAACCATAAGTCCGATATGTTCATCTTGAGAACGGACAATAATATTTCTGTTACGTTTATCCTTTTCAATTTGAGAGAGTCCAAGTTTTTTTCCAAGATCAAGTATAGTTACTATACGACCACGTAGATTTAAGACTCCAACAACATAGTCTGGAGCTTGAGGGACAGTTGTAACATCAAAATTTTTGTTGATCTCCTGTATGCTCAATATGTCAATACCACAAAGAGCCTTTCCAACATAAAATGTTGCAAGCTCTGTATTGCTCTCTAAAGGTGTGCCTGTATTTTTAACTATCTTTGAAGCCATGTTTAACTCCCATAATCAGAATAAATTTACATATTTAGGTATCTTCTTATCAGTTTCATAAGGTTTTCACGGTCAAGTTTTATCTCATACTCATCAATTCCAACCTCTTTACCCCTTTTTACATGGGCATCACTTGCAAGAGATGTTAGAGCAATAACATTAAAGTGGGATAAAGCGGGATCCTTTTTTATCTTTGCTGTCAGTTCAAAACCATCCATATTTGGCATCTCAAGATCAGTAACAACAAGATCGATCTCATTGTGTCTCTCCTTTAAGATATTCCACGCAATTTCACCATCTTCAGCAGTTATTACGCGATAGCCCTCGTCAGTCATAAAGCCTTTAACCTGATTTCTAAAAAAAGCTGAATCCTCTGCAAATAAAATAACCTTCTGACCGCTCTCTTGCATATCTGCTGCAGCAAGTTTTTCATCTTCAAACCAAGATGGATTAAGACTCTTGACAATATCAAAAATATCAACCAAGAGAGTTGTATGACCATCTATTATCATTGAGCCGTTGATGCCAATCTGTTTTAGGGTTGAATCATCAATATCTAAAGCTATCTCAACAGCATCAACAGGAGGTGTAACCATAAGCCCTAATTCTCTTCCTTTGACTGTAAATACAATGATCTCCTGCTGCTCAGTTTCAGGAAGTTTTGAGACATTAGCAACTTGAGATAGCTCATAAAGAGGCAGAGCACCGCCCCTATATTGTACAACCTTTTTACCACTCACACGTTCAATAGATGAGACTGGTATCCTTTCGATACGCTCAACAAGGTTAAGCGGTGCAGCACAATGCTCAGGACCATTTTTAAATAGCAGAAGTGATGCCTTATCTTTTGCCTTATCTCTTGCCTCTTCAGCAGCTCTTGCAGCCTTTGCTGTCCTTTCAGCTTCAGCCATAGTTGTAAGCTCTGCCATCTGTGCAAGGTTGGAGACATCAAGAATCAGAGCAACCTTACCATCTCCCATGATTGTAGCTCCTGCGTATCCACTACACTTTTTAAGATGTCTTCCAAGTGGCTTTACAACAATCTCTTCAGAGTCTTTAAGCTCATCAACAACAAGACCATATTTGTGCACTCCAGCAGATACTACGGCTATATTTATTGCACTTGCAGCACGATACCTTCTATCTTGACCTGTTCTATCCTCTTTAAATGAGTCATTGTCAGATTCACTGTTACCATTTAGGTCAACTCTATTTGAACGGCGATCAGCAATTGATTCTCTTTTATCAGGATATTCTAAGCCATTTTCAGGGTGAACGAAGCTCTTTTTAATGCCAAGAACTTGAGCAAGATTCAAAAGTGGAAGAAGATTACCTCGCAGCCTTACAACATCAGCATCTCCAACCTTTTCAATTCTATCTTTTACTTGTGAGGCTGGGATTCTAAGAAGCTCATCTAAATTGACCTGCGGAATTGCATATTTTTCGTTTCCAACTGAGATAATCTGGCTTGGTATGATGGCAAGTGTAAGTGGAAGTTTTATCTGAATATCGGTACCCTTACCAGTCTTTGACTCAATCTCAATTATACCACCTAACTTTTCAAGGTTGGTAACAACAACGTCCATGCCAACCCCTCTGCCAGAGACATCAGTAACACGTTCCGCAGTAGAGAAACCGGGTAGCAAAATAAGATCAATCTTCTCTTTTGTAGAGAGTTCAGATACCTGCTGCTCGCTCATCAAACCCTTTTTGACAGCAGCAGTCGCAATCTTATCTGGATCAAGACCCTTGCCATCATCAGAGATCATAATATTGACCTGACCTGCATCGTGAAACGCCTTTAAAACTATCTTGCCAGTTGGCTTTTTACCTGCTGACTCTCTAACATTAGGTAGCTCAATCCCATGATCAACTGAGTTGCGAACCAAATGTGTCAAAGGATCATTTATCGCCTCAATAATGGTTTTATCTAACTCAACCTCTTTGCCCTCAATTATGAGATCAATTGATTTGCCAAGCTCTTGAGATAGATCGCGGACAACTCTTGTGAATTTATTGAACACATTGGCAATAGGCTGCATACGGGTTCGCATAATTGCCTCTTGAAGCTCTGATGTGATCATATCAATTCTTTGGCTTGAAAGCTCTGTTGCTTTAGCATTTGATGAGTTTATCCCTTGAATTAACTGATTTCTACTAAGCACAAGCTCTCCTGCAAGATTCATCAATGTATCAAGTAGATTTACATTGACCCTCAAAGAGCCCATTGGCTTAGAAGACATATTCATACTATTTATAGAGTCATTATCAATTTCATTTGTATGTTCCATTGTTTCACTCTCTAATATGGGTTCTGATTTTTTACCGGGAGCAGGTTGGATTTTTGCCTTGATTTTAGGCTCTGATTTAACAACATGCTTGGTAATTTTAGCACTATCTAAAGGTTTAGTAGCAACAACAATCTTTTGAGGCATAGCCTTCATACCAGAAACCTCATCAGTTTCATTTGAGATAGATAGCATATCATCAGAGATAACATGGATATACTCCTCTTCAAGATCAAAAAGGGTTGTTGTCATATCTGGCTCTAAGATTGAAGTAAAGAGCATCTGAAATGGAATCGTGCTAAATAACTGATTGCTTTCTAAAGTGCCAACAGAGTCAAAATCTATGCGTGAATCAATAATGGCACCTGTTTTTTCAAGAGAATCAAAAATCTCAGTTGGATTTTTATTTTTGTTATGAATATCTTTTATAAGATCATACTCAACAAGATATATAAATCTGCCATCTTCTTTTGCCTGATCAACGCTATATTGTGATACTGCTGGAAATACTCTTCCGTCAGCAAGTGTAATATTAAGAAAAAATGAGTTGTTACTTTGAGACTCATCATCAGTGGTTATATCTTCACTTTCTATAATTTCAGTCTCTTTTATCTCTATCTCAAGTTGTTCCTCATCACCATTTTCAGATGAAGTTGTTATATTTGCTAAAGCCTCAATATATTCAGAGACATCTTCATCATTGCTTGCCTGAATATCATTCATAAGATTTTCGAGCTTATCAAAACCCTTTAGCAGGACGCTTATCCTATTTGGAGTTGGCACAAGTTCTCTGTTTCTTATGAGATCCAAGACATTCTCAAGGCTATGGGCAAGACCTTTTATGGTTGTAAGACCCATAAAGCCAGCTCCACCCTTAATTGAATGTGCAGCTCTAAAAACATTATTTACAATGTCAATATCAATATTTTCGCCATCACCTTCAATAGTCAGCAGATCGCTTTCAATATCTGAAAGGTGTTCAAGGGACTCTTCTATATACATCTGCAGAATTTCATCATCTTCAATCATGAGGCATCTCCTAAAGAGGTTTTGGGGATATATGTATAAGAGGCTATCTTTATTCTATTTAATGGTATATTTCTTTTTTAAAGTATGAAAAAAAAAGAAAAAAGTCAAACATCATCTAATAAAAAGCAGTTATGAGATTTTTCTGACAATATTAAGAGGGGTTAGATTCTCTTCTAAATCTGATGGGTGTGAAGTTTTATATTGAGGCTCTATTTTTAAAATAGATGTTGTATTTGGCTGGGCATGGACAACGGAATTATTTTTTATGTCATATATTTCAACCACTTTTGATTCTACTGCATCACCTTTTGGTAAAAGAATTTCAATTGTATCTCCAACTGATACCCTATTTTTAATCTCAACTAAAATAGAGTTACTTGAGAGTTTTCTGCCGATTTTACCTATAAAACTGTGTATGCTGCCTCTGTGGGTATTGTTATAATTTGGAAGAATCTGATTTGGGTCATTAAAGTAAAAACCTGTAGAATATTCTCTGTGGTAGGTAAGTTCAAGCTCTCTATGCCATCTCTCTTTTACGTTATAATTTTGGGGTGAGGCAAAGTATGAATCAATCGCCTCTTTGTATGCCTTAACCACTGAAGCAAGATATGATATTCCTTTCATTCTCCCTTCAATCTTTAATGAGGATATTTTAGCATCGCAAAGCTCTGGAATGTGATCAATCATGCACATATCTTTTGAGTTAAAGATGTATGTTCCACGCTCGTCTTCCATAACTGGCTGAAATTCACCAGCCCTTTGCTCCTCAACAACTGAGTATCTCCATCTACAAGGGTGGCTGCAAAGTCCTCTGTTGCTATCTCTTTGAGTTAAAAAGCTGCTTAAAAGACATCTGCCTGAGTAAGATATGCACATTGCACCATGAACAAAGGTCTCTATCTCTATTGGTATTGAGTCTGAAAATAGGTTTGGTTGGTCGGCTAATCGTTGGTTTTTTGGGTTTGATAATAAATTGTGCGTTATATATTTTATCTCAGCTAATGATAGCTCTCTTGCAAGATTTACCCGTTTGATCCCAAGCTCATGCCAAAAGAGTACAGCATTTGAGTTTGTTGTGTTTGCCTGTGTGCTTAAATGGATGTCAATATGGGGGATAATCTCTTTTGCAGCTCTTATAATTCCAGGATCAGATATGATTACAGCATCAGCATTAATATTGCCGATTTTTTCAAGAAATTTGGTTATACCACTTAGCTCGCCACTTCTTGGAAATATATTGCAAGTTATATATATTTTTACATTGTGTCGATGGGCATATATAACAGCAGATTCAAGCTCATCATCAGTAAAGTTGCCTGAAAAGTTCCTTAGGCTAAAATCTTTTCCTCCAAGATATACAGCGTCAGCACCATAATGGATTGCTGTTTCAAGTTTTTCATAATTTCCAGCAGGGGCTAACAGTTCAGGTTTTTTAATTGATAGACTCAAAGGTAGGCTCAAAGTTTTGGAAGATGAGTTTAAGTTTAAGAGGTATATTTTGATAAAGGTTTTGTGGTACCCCCGGCGAGAATCGAACTTGCGCACATGGATTAGGAATCCAATGCTCTATCCACTG
>JADFZO010000103.1 GCA_015232465.1 Desulfamplus sp. | reverse complement strand
TGAGACAAAAGAAAAACGAGATAAGATAGCCAAAAAAGAGCCAATTACAGAAGAGATGGTAAAAGATGCTAAGGAGAATCTCATTTTACGAAGAGAGACCCATCTTGATCAGTTGGCTGATAAATTGCGTGAAGAGCGGGTAAAAAGGGTTATTGAGCCAATTATAAGTGGCAAAATTCTAACTTCACCCCTTCCAGAAGATGATGTGCAATATTTGACTGATTTAGGGCTTATTCGACGTAAACCATCTGTTGAAATAAGCAATCCAATATACATGGAGATAATTCCAAGAATGTTGACATCAACAACTCAAGATACAATAGCTTGACGTGGTTATTGAGCTTAAAATTTTATACAAATCTCTTGAAAAGACCATAAACGAGGGGATAAAACAGACTCTATCCTACATGGATAGATGCAATGCTGGTGACGGCAATCTGCTTATATTTGATAGAACAGAAGATAAATCATGGGAAGAGAAGATTTTTTACAAAGAGGAAAAGGTTCAAGGCAAAGTTATCAAGATTTATGGAATGTGATGGCTAAGGGGGACTATCAATCAGTAGAGCATATTAATCTCATACCAATCTGTCTCAAAATCCCAGTATGAGATAAAAAAGAAGACATAATGAAGATAAAGAGGCAAGGTGGCTTTATTCATCTCAGCTTTGATTAGTATCTTGTATTGCTCACCTTTTTCAAGCTCTGAAATGGGAATAATTTTGAGATTATAGATGGTTGATGCCATCTCTTTTGCCTGCTCAAAAGATGTTGTGGTAAATGGCTTATCTGTTTTCCATGGTCTTAATACTGTAAAGTCTTGCTTTAGGCTGTTATACTTTAGGGTAGCTGTTAGGTTAACTTCTGCAACCTTTTTGTCAAACCACCCATCTTGCTTACGATAAACTAAGATAAAAAATGCAAATGAGGCTGGCACACCTTTTAGGATAGCCTCGCTCATCTTCTCTGTAAATGCTCCAGTTACATTAAAATAGCCAATTAGATTGTCTCGTGTTCTGGTTATAACAATATTCTCAAGAGAGCAGCGTCTTTTAGCAAATGCAGCAGGGGCAATAAAAGGCTGAACCAGTAGTAGAGTACTGATAAGGGTGTTAATAAAAATTTTAGATAAAGAGGCTCTTTTCTGTCTCATTTTACTCTCAAATTACCCTTAATGCATCAAAACTGGTCTTGTCTCCCAAGACCCTTTTTGAGCTAAAAATTTATTTATAAATCTATGGTTTAAATCATGCCCTGATTTATGAGTCTGAATATGCCCTAAAATTGGCATACCAAGAAGAGCAAAATCACCAAGAGAGTCAAGGAGCTTGTGCCTTACAAACTCGTCAGGATAACGAAGACCGCTTTCATTTAAAACCTTGTCATTATCAACCACTATCGCATTATCAAGGCTTCCGCCTCTGCCTAAATTGAACATTTTAAGATATTGCAAATCTTTAACAAATCCAAATGTTCTGGCACTACATATCTCTTTTGTAAAATTTTCTGGCGAAAGATCAAATGATAACTCTTGATTTCCAATTATGGGGTTTGGAAAATGTATTGAACAGGATATTTTAAAGTGAGGGTGTGGGGTTACAGTAACATATTTGTCATTATCATTAATAGTTATCTCATCTATAACTACAAAAAACCATCGTGGCATCTTTTGTTCTTTGATTCCAGCCTGATTGATAATCTTTGCAAATGCTTTAGCACTTCCGTCCATTATTGGCATCTCATAACCATCTATCTCAACAAGAGCGTTATCAATAGCAAGCCCTGTAAAAGCAGCCATAAGGTGCTCAATTGTCGATACAATAACCCCTTGGCTCCCAATTACAGTTGCAAGGCTTGTATCAACTACCATCTTAAATAGAGCTGGAATATCAGGTGTGCCAGGTAAGTCTGTGCGTCTAAATCTTATGCCATGATTTTCTGGTGCAGGCTTGATGGTTATGCTGGTTCGCCTACCCGAATGAACACCAATGCCAGAGCATGATACCTCTCGCTCAATACTTTTTTGAGGATAATATTTCTCCATCTTTAGTTGCTCCATAGTTTAACAAAGCCCATTTGCTCTTATTATTTTTTTCATCTATAACCAATTATAGTAATGAAATCAAAATAATTGAGAATTTTATCAACTTCAATTATAGTTTATAGACTTTTTACTATATTTTTAATCAAAAATTCAGAAAAACAAAAAATAGAGATTTTTTTAAAAGGAGGTTAAAGTTGCTTGCAAGGGTCAACTGCAGTGCAGTTGCTGGAATTTCAGGTTATGTTGTAGAGGTTGAGGTTGATGTCTCTTTTGGTATTCCAGTATTTAATATTGTTGGTCTTCCTGAAACTGCGGTCAGAGAGAGTCGAGAGCGGGTTAAAACAGCCATAAAAAATTCTGGATACCCATTTCCAATGGATAGAATCACAGTCAATCTTGCACCTGCTGATGTAAAAAAAGAGGGGACATGCTTTGATCTGCCTGTTGCAATGGCGATTTTATCTGCATCTTCTATTGTGCCTCAAGAGCGTTTTAAAGGCTACTTTATGATGGGTGAGCTATCTCTTGATGGGAGTATCAAACCTGTAAATGGTGTGCTCCCTGCTGTTTTGTGTGCACAAAAAAATGGGGCAGAAGGCTTTATTGTTCCAACAGAGAATCGAGGTGAGGCATCAATGGTTAAAAATATTGATGTGCTACCAGTCAAATCGTTACGTGAAGTTGTAGATTTTTTTACTGGAATGAGAAATATAGAGCCTTTTTTAAGCAACATTGATGAGCTTTTAAGACAAGATAGCGTTGGTCTATCTGATCTTGATTACTGCGATGTTTCAGGTCAAAATCACGCTAAAAGGGCTTTGGAGATTGCTGCTGCTGGGGGGCACAATTTATGTATGTCAGGACCTCCTGGTTCAGGCAAAACAATGCTTGCCAAAAGAGTTCCATCAATATTGCCCCCCTTATCGTTTGAAGAGTCCCTTGAGACAACGCAAGTTTACTCAGTAGCTGGACTTTTAAAAGATGAGATGCCCCTAATTACCCAAAGACCGTTTCGTGCTCCGCACCATACAATCTCGTCTGCTGGTCTTGTTGGAGGCGGCTCACGACCAGAGCCAGGAGAGGTGAGCCTTGCTCATAATGGACTTCTATTTTTAGATGAGCTTCCAGAGTTTAAGCGAAATGTGCTTGAGGTTTTGCGTCAGCCTATGGAAGATGGAGCGGTGAGAATCTCAAGAGCTGGTGCCAAATTTACATACCCATCAGTTTTTATGCTCATCTCTGCCATGAACCCTTGTCCATGCGGATTTTATGGCGACAGTGTGAGACCATGCACCTGCACAGCAGCACAGATTCAGCGTTACAAAGGCAGAATTTCAGGACCACTTATTGATAGAATCGACATAAACATCGAAGTTCCAGCAGTCTCGTTTAGCGAGCTGACTGGAAGCGTAAAGCCAGAGTCATCAAAAGAGATACGAAAAAGGGTTATAGCTGCACGCCAGTTGCAGCTTACACGGTTTAAAGGCTCTAAAGTCTTTTGCAATGCTGGAATGACACCACGGGATATAAAAAAGTTTTGCATACTTGAGCCATCTGCATCCTCTATTCTTCAAATGGCTGTGGATAATCTTGGTTTATCGGCACGGGCGTACAGCAGAGTTTTGAAAACAGCAAGAACAATTGCTGATCTTGACAACCAAAAAGATATTTTAAGGCAGCATGTTGCTGAGGCTATTCAATATAGAAACGAACAATAAGAGCGGTTTATGATTAAAAAAGATATTTATAACAGAGAGTTAAAAGCAGAGTTAAAGGCATCTTCAAAAGATAGGCTCTACAGATTTATCCTATCTGAAAAGCTATCTTTTAAAATGGAGCAAAATTTTTAAAATGAACAATAAAATCACAGCAATAATACCATCAAGATTTGGTTCAAAGAGATTTGAGGGAAAACCACTTGCCTTTGTTTTTGGAAAACCAATGATACAGAGAGTCTATGAGCAGGCTATTAAAGCAAAAAATATTGCAAAGGTGGTTGTTGCAACTGACGATGAAAAAATATTTAAAGCAGTAGAAAGTTTTGGGGGAGAGGCTATCCTAACAGAATCATCACTTAGATCAGGGACAGATAGGGTTGCACAAGCTGCCAATATTCTTAAATTGCAACTAAATGATATTGTGGTAAATATTCAAGGAGATCAGCCAATTTTTAACCCTATCTGCATTGATCAGATGGTTGAGCCATTTAGAGCAAATTCTGAGCTTTTGATGTCAACACTTGCCTGTAAAATTTTAAATCCACAAGAGATAACAGACCCAAAAGATGTTAAGGTTGTTATAGATAAAAATGGGTATGCACTCTATTTTTCAAGGTCGCAGATTCCTTTTCCACGAGATGCTAAAGACCATATTGGCTACAATGAGGTTGAATATTATAAACATTTAGGATTTTATGCTTATAAAAAGTCATTTCTTGATACTGTTGCAGCACTTGAAGAGGGTTATTTAGAGAGGGTTGAAAAACTTGAGCAGTTGAGGGTTATTGAACATGGGTATAAAATTTGTGTTGTAACCACTGAGCATGATTCACCAGAGGTTGATACGCCTGAAGATATAGAGCGAATTGAGAAGTTAGATTTTACTATTTTGCTAAATGGAGTTTAAAGTAAAACCCTTTTAAATTCATAAGGTTATCGTGGTTGCCAGATTCAATAATTTTGCCATCTTTGATTACAATAATATTATCTGCTGTCATGGCTGATCTAAGTCTGTGGGCAATGGTTATTGATGTGCGATTTGCGCGAAGTTTTGCTGTTGCAACCCTTATTCTCTCTTCAGATTCAGTATCAACATAAGATGTTGCCTCGTCAAATATTATAAGTTCAGGCTGGTGGGCAAAAGCTCTTGCAATAGAGATCAATTGACGCTCACCACTTGAAAGAGATGCCCCCCCTTCAGAGATCAAGGTCTCAACACCATTTGGCAGATGCTCAACAACAGAGTTTAAATAAGATAGCTCAAGAATTTGATTTAGCTTATCCTCTGTAAGGGCAACATTTAGAGGTTTTATGTTATCTCTTATTGTGCCTGAAAATAGGTATGGGTCTTGAGTTACAATAGCCACTTTTGATCTTATAGAGTGCGTTGAATAGCTCTCAATATTTTTGCTATTAATCAAAATATCACCGCTGTTATGGTTATAAAATCGTACAATTAGATTTATGAGTGATGTTTTTCCTGAGCCAGTGGGTCCAAGTATTGCAAGAGATTCGCCTCTATCTACCTTAAATGAGACATCTTGAATTACAAAATCATCTTTATACTGAAAAGAGACATCTCTAAACTCAATGCTGTCGATTCTATTTAGCTCATCTTCTCCACCGTTATCCTCCTCTTTTGTATCTAAAATTTGGATAATTCTCTCACCTGAGGCAAGGGCATTTTGGACAATATTGTGCTTTTCTGATAAATCTCTTACTGGACGAAAAAGCATTCTTGTGTATGAGATGTATGCCACAAGTGTTCCAAGTGTAAGGCTTTCAGATAGCACTCTGCCGCCACCATAAAAGATTACAGCAGCCAATGCAATAGAGCTAAGAAGATCAATTATTGGCATAAAAATCCCAAACACCTTTGTCTGCTCCATTCCAACAAGGTAGTTCTCATGGTTAAGCCTTTTAAAATCCTGCATCACCTTCTTTTGATGGGTAAATAGCTGTATCACCTTAATTCCTCCAATGCACTCTGAAAACATGGAGTTTATCGAAGCAACATTTGAGCGGGTATGTCTGTATATTTCGCGAGATTTTGCAGAAAATATCCATGTTGTAATAACAACAAAAGGTATAATAAAAAACATGATTAAAGCTAACTTCATATCCATCAAGACCAATACAACAAAAATTGATACAAGCATAAAAGTGTCTTTAATAACAAAGGTGAGTATTGAGGTGAACATCTCCTGCATATTCTGAACATCATTGGTTACTCTGGTCGATAGCCTACCAACGCTATTTTTTGAAAAGTATGAGACTGGAAGATTTTGAATGCGATCAAATATCTGAATACGAAGATCATGCATCATCTGTTGCCCTGCATACTCCATCACAATTGTCTGAATAAAGTTAAGAGCAAACAAAAAAGCAGCAAGGGCAAATAGAGCCAAACCCGACATAGCAGTATAAAACATATAATCTGCCCTATCTGCATCGCTCACACCATCTGCCATTCCTGGAATAATATACTTATCAATCGCATTTTTAGTGATAAATGGGATAGTTATATCTGCTAAAGATAGAAGTGCCATAAGAAAAATAGAGATAAAAATAACTCTACTGTTCTGCTTAATTAAAGGGATAAAACGGGTTAATAATTTAAAATCTCCGTGATTTTGTAAATCATCTCCATCTTCTTCTTCATAGTTGCCGAGTGTGCCTTTCATGCAATTGTCCTTAAGTTTTACCCTCTTTTTAAATCATCATCGCTATCTTGCATCTGCCAAGCCCTTGAATAGTAGCCATTTTTATCAACTAAATAGCCATGAGTTCCCTCCTCAACAACTCTGCCCTTATCAAGCACAATAATATGATCAGCCCTTTTAAAGATTGAAAATCTGTGTGATGCAACCAAAACAGTAACTTTACCTGCAAGAGATTCAACAATTTTTATGATCTTTGATGCTGTCTGCATATCTACCTGGCTTATAGGATCATCAAGAATCAAAATTGGAGATAGCTTTAAAAATGCCCTTGCAATTGCGATTCTCTGCTTTTGACCCCCTGAGAGCATAACCCCTTTTTCTCCAATTATGGTATCAATATCTTTTGGAAACGATACAATAGTATCTGTTAGTTGAGCCATCTCAAGAGCTTTTGCAATCTTGTCTAAATCAGCATCAACATCTCCAAACATAATATTATCTTTTATTGTGCCTGAAAACAGAAATGGCTCTTGAGGCACAAACGATATGGCTCTTCTAAGTGCTTGAATTGAAATATCTTTTATATCCATACCATCAACTTTTATTGAGCCTTGATCTATATCATATATTCTTGGAATAAGATTAATAAGGGTGCTTTTTCCACTTCCGGGAGTTCCAGCAATTCCGAGCATCTCACCTTTTTTTACTTTAAAGCTCACATCAAGAAGCGTATCAACACTACCACTGTATGAAAAAGAGACGCTGCTAAACTCAATCTCCCCTTTTATATCAATTTTTATATCAATCTCTTTTTTTGAGTCATCAGAGTTTATTATTTCAGATTTGCCTTGAATCTTAAGTATTGCATTTATGCGATCAAGGGAGGCTGCCCCACGCTGAATCATGTTTGTAACCCAGCCAACAGCCATTACGGGCCAAGTCAGCAATCCAAGATAACTTATAAATGCCACAAAATCACCAGTTGAAATCTGCGAAGTTATAACCTTTCTGCCTCCAACACCAATTATAACTGCAAGGCTTATTTGAGTTAAAAATATCACAAGCGGAAATATAAAGCCTCTGATCTTAACTAAATAGATATTTTTTTTCACAAAAGATTCAGACTCTCTTTGCATCGTAGCAAGCTCAAGCGGCTGACGGTTAAAAGCCTTGATAATCCTGATGCCTGCAAACCTCTCCCTTGTTGACTCCATAAGATCAGAAAATCCAGATTGAACATCTATATAGGCATCAAAGAGCTTTTTGCTAAATATTTTGGTAAATAGGGCTATAAACGGCATTGGAAGCAAAGCTAAAATAGTTAGCTCTAAGTTTATATAGACCATAAATAAGATAGCAGTAGAGCCAAGGACAATAGTGTCAGTCAAGCCAACAAGCCCCATGCCAAGAGCCATTCTGATATTTGCCATATCATTAGTTGCGTGAGCCATAATATCTCCAGCAGTGTGTTTATCAAAAAAAGTTGCTGGCAGTGTCTGAATATGATCAAAAAGCTCCTCTCGTATCCCCTCTTCTGTCCTCTTTGCTGCACCCATTATTAGGTATCTCCAACAAAATCTAAAGATACTTATCAATGCTGCTGATGCCACAATGTAAAAAGCATACTTAAACAGTCCTGATTCAAGTTTATCAAGTGCAGCAGAAGTTAAAGGCTCAGACTTTATGGTGATACTATCAATTGCCCACTTTATTATTCTTGGAACAAAGAGCTGAAGCATATCAACAATAAAAAGCGATAAAAATCCTGCTACAATGTGAAAACGG
>JADFZO010000102.1 GCA_015232465.1 Desulfamplus sp. | reverse complement strand
TGAAACACGGCAAAACACTATTTATACAATAACAGACCATCCAAATTTGTTAATCCCCGCAATTGCCCCTATATTTGAGGCTTTTCGCAAGGAAGTTCTCTCTTTAGACCCTTGTGTTACTGAAGAGTTTTTAAAAAACTATGTGGCATATAAAGCGGAAACTAATTTTGTTGATGTTGTTCCTCAAGCCAAAAGGTTAAGAATTTCTTTAAACATGAGATTTTCAGAACTTAGTGACCCGAAAGGACTTTGCTTGAATGTTGCTGGTCTTGGAAGATGGGGTAATGGCGAGGTAGAACTTGCTATGTCATCTATAGATGAATTGCCCTATGTAATGGGATTAGTAAGGCAATCTTTGGAAAAGCAGCTTGGAGATGTTGCAGCATGAACGAAGTCAAAAAAAGGATAACCACAATGCAAACTCATCACCTTAAAGCAACTATATCAAATGATAGGAGACTTGTAATAAACGGGCTGCCTTTTAGTCCAGGAGATATAGTAGAAATTACTATAAAGGCTTATCAGGAAAAAATTAAAGAATATGAATCTCGCTATCCATTGAGAGGTAAGCCTTTCAGATATGTTGACCCGTTTGGTAGTGTAGCAGAAGATGATTGGGAAGTATTAAAATGATAATAATTGATACTCATATCTGGATATGGTGGACTCACAACATTGAACACCTTAACAATGTTCAGTTAGAAGCTCTAAAGGCTAATGAAACAACTACTATAGGTGTAAGTGCTATTTCATGCTGGGAAATTTCAAAGCTCTTTGAACATGGAAAGATAGAGCTTCCATGTTCTATTGAAGAGTGGTTTAAAAAAGCCTTGAGTTATCCTGCAGTAACAATGATTCCTCTAACACCTGAAATAGCAATAGAATCAACCAGGCTACCTGACACTTTTCACAAAGACCCTGCGGATCAGCTTATTGTGGCAACAGCAAGGGTATTTGACTCTCCCCTTGTAACATCTGACCATAAAATACTTGCATACAAGTATGTAAGAACGATAGGCTAATCAAAGTTTTATAAAAAGCATTGTCAACAAAATATTACTGCAAATCAAAACTAACTCCCCCAAGCACCCATTTTGTTGGCATCTGATTTACAACCACAACAGGATCAGAGCCAGCAGGCACAAGAAGGTTATAGACCCAATAAGTTCCTCTCTGCATCTCTTGAGTTATCTTCATATCAATTACAGTTATTGGATTACTACTCATGTCAGCAGATGGCTCCCATAATGGAAATAGAGCATCAGAAAAGCTATTTTTACTGGTTATAAATTTAAATTTTCCATCTGGAAAAAAGATAGCTGTATATTGGTCATAATCTCCTTTGCCACTATTTTGAACTTGTACCTCTAATTTATCTTCTTGAGAATAGATACTTTTTGAGGATAGAACTTGAGTAGCTATGTTTGCGTCCTGTTTACCCCATGTTCCATTTATACCAAACTTACCTGCAAGAGAGCCGTCAAAATCATCATCTGCAACCCCGTCGCCATTATCATCTAACATTGGGGTTACTGTTGGAATACTAAAGCTATTTACCATTGTATCTTTAGCATAAGATAGAGCATCTTTTAAATTTGCCCCATCTACATTCATTAAAAAGGCGGCTGTAAAAGATATATCGCCATTTTTATCGTAATATGACTCTTGATTTGGACCTGAACTTGTTATGATAATTCGATTATTACCTGAAAGATGTGGAATCATGCTTCCAGAGTAAGATGCCTCAATAATAACAACTACAGTATTGCCAGTTGATGATTGATAATCAGAGATCATAGAGGATAGCAAATCTCCAGTTAATGCCTCAGCATTTGCAAGCAAAAGTTTGGAACTCTCTTCGCCACGATAAACAAAATATAGATATAGTGGCTGAGTCAATTTACCTTTTGATTTTGCCCATTCAAAAGCCTTTGCCACATCATCTGACTCTAAATCTCGCTCTTTTACATCATTGCCGTTATCTTCAGATGTAACAGGAGCATCTACAATATAGTCATTACGACCATCTGAATTAAAATCTGCCCATGATTTTGGCGATAGATAGTAAATCTCTGAGTGGTCATATCCACGCTCATAAAATGCACTGTAAATAAATTTGCTGGTTAGATACTCTGTAGAGTCCCAAAATTTATTCTCTTTAAGTGATGTGCTTCCAGCAGCTATTACTATTGCAGCCCTTTTTCCCTCTTTTATCTCCTCTTTTTCTTCCTCTTTAATATCGCTATTTTCAATGATCTCCTCTTTTTTATTTAGAGTTAGATGAGCCAAGCCATTTTGTGTTCCAACCCATAGAGCGTAATTTGAGTTGACAAGAAGAGCTTTTACATGGTTATCAGGCAGACCTGAATTGGTAACATCAAAAATATCCCAACTATTATCTGATTTTAGATGGGCAACTCCAAAATCCCAACTGCCTATCCATAGACCATTATCTCCATCATCTGCTAAACTGACCACATTATCAGATGGCAATTTTGACCCATTTTTGCCAGAGTCAGCCCTATTAAAAATATTCCATGAGCCATCTGATTTTAAATGGGCAACTCCTCCAGTTAAAGTTGCTATCCAGACCCCGCCTGTTTTGTCCCTTAAAAGTGCTGTAACTGAATTATCAGGTAGCTTTGAGCTATTTTTACCAGAATCATCTTTATCAAAAATTTGCCATGAGCCATCTGATTTTAAATGGGCAACTCCCCCTTTTGCTGTTCCAATCCAGATACCATTACTGCTTGAGTCGTATAAAAGTGCTGTAACTTCGTTATCAGGCAATTTTGAGCCCAAATTGTAAGAGTCCTCTTTATCAAAAATCTGCCATGAGCCATCTGATTTTAAATGGGCAAGACCCCTGCTTATCGTTCCAACCCATAGCCCATCAATTTTACTATTCCCGCTATTTTCAATGTTTAAAAGTGCTGTTATCTCATTGTCAGGTAAATTTGAACTCTCTTTATAAAAAGATTCAACATTTCTATCTAAATTTACATTAAAAAGCCCTCCAACTTGACCTCTTCCTGCTCTTGTTCCAACCCATACAGCTCCACTGCCACTATTAGCCAAAGATGTTATGGTCTCTGATATATCTGAGTTTTCAGCATTGAACAAAAGCCATGATCCATCTGATTTAAGATAACCCAACCCACGCTCTGTTCCAATCCATACGCCGCTATTGCTATCGCTTAACAAGCTTGATATTTCATTTCCAGGGAGTCCAGAATCAAATATCTCCCAACTACTATTTTCTACACTTTTAAGATATGCCAAACCACCACCATAAGTGCCAACCCACACTCCGCTCTGTGTGTTGCTCAACAGACATCTGATATTGTTATCAGGCAGGCTGTTATTTGATTTTGTAAAAATAGAGTTTAAGTTATCAGATTCATTAAAAAATACCCATGAACCATCAGCTTTCCAATGTACCAGACCATGCTCCCAAGTTCCAATCCAAAGCCCTTTTGCCTCATCATTTAAAAGTGCTGTAATGTGGTTATCAGGCAGCTTTGAGCCATTTTTATCAGAGTCAACTTTATCAAAAATATCCCAACTTTTATCAGACTTTAAATGGGCAAGACCTCCAAATTGAGTGCCAATCCACAAGCCTCCAGACTCATCATTTAAAAGAGAGACAATGTAATTGTCAGGCAACCTTGAGCCATTTTTGCCAGAATCTTTTTTATCAAAAATCTCCCAATTTCCATCTGATTTTCTGTGTGCCAAGCCGTTTTCTGTGCCAATCCAGATTCCGCCTTTTCCATCGCTTAATAGAGCACTTATATAGTTATCAGGCAGTTTTGATCCCAATTTGTAAGAGTCAACATCATTAAAAATCTCCCATGTAGCTTTATCAGATTTTAGATGCGCAAGACCTAACCCCTCAGTGCCTATCCAAACGCCGCCATTGTCATCAGCTATTAAGCAACTGATATTATTAAATGGAAGAGCAGAGTTTGATCTGTTAAATATCGTCCAAACACCAGATTGTAGGTAACCAACTCCACTGCCATCAGTTCCTACCCAAACCCCTTCTGCTCCATCAGTTGCTACACTTGAGATGCTATTTTGAGGCAGTCCATCAAGTTTGGTGTATAGCCGTTTGATCTTTCCAGTTTGTGCATCTCGCTCCTCAAGACCTGCCCATGTTCCAACCCAAATTGTTGAGCCATCTTGGGATAGAGCAATAGACCTGGCATCGCTTGTGTTGGTATAGACCTCCCATGTTGTATCCTCTGTGCTGCTTGCAGATACAAAAGATTGAGTCAGCAAAATTAGACCCAAATAGATAGATAGCGTAAGTTTTACAATATTATTTAATTGGCTCTTTTTCATCTTATCCTCCATTACTATTGCATATTTTTATTAAAATTTTACTGCACTTCAAATGTTTTGCAGCCATAATCATACCATAACTCAATATTCCACGGATCGCTACCAGCTTGAGTTACAGCAGCACAGCCATAATATGTTCCAGCTATCAAACCTTGTGGAAGGGGCCAATCCAATATTGAGAGTGTCTGCTGACCGCTTGATGTTATGTTTGACTTGTATGGAGTCAATACCCCAGTTACGCTTGGGCTTTGAGGATATGCAAAGGTTTGAAAATAGCCTTGTGGAAATATAACAGCTACATATAGATCAATTGCAGCCTCACCATTTAGTGTAACATTAAATTGGAGCTTATCAGCTATGTGGTATTGGCTCTGATTTAGTAGCACAGAGACAGAGATAACTTTATCTAAGCCGCCCGCATTAACCTCACCAAATTTAATATCAGACCACTCGCCATCAGAGCCTTGAACTCGATAGGCTATTTTCCACTTTCCCTTTTGTCTAAAATTTCCATAAAGAGCCTCATAACGATTTAAAGCTCCATTATATTTTAGCTCAACACTATTTTCAGAAAATTGGGTTGCATCGCCCTGATACTCTGTTAACGAGTAGGTAGGAGAGATTAAAGTTGCACTAACCTTTTTCACTCTATCATCTCCGCTTGGTGATGTCTCTACCCATAAAATTGTATCTGCTTTACCTTCAGGAATATCTATCACAGGGTGAACTCGTGTAATTGCTGGTGGCTCGGCAGCTTGAACCCCCTTTTTTCCAAGATAGATTGTAGCAGCAGTTACCCCATCTTTTGCGTTATAAAGACCATCTCCATTGTCATCAAGCCAGGGGGTTTGTCCTCCAAATAGTTGGGAGTTGCCTGCAATCATATCTTCAGCATCATCAAACGCCTCTTTTAAGGTGTGGCCTGATCTAAGTGAGCGTATAAATTTTTCAGAAAAATTGGTAACTTCAACATTCCATGCAACAGTTTTATCATCAGCACTTGTCAAGACAACCCTTTTTGCTGCCCCATTTGATTGACCTGCTAAATCATCTAAAAAAGAGCCAGAATAACAGGTATCAAGCACAATCACCTGCTCAAGTGCTTTTGGAATGGTGTTGATAAGCGATTTAAGCTCTAAAGAGCTAATCTCATACTCTTTGGTTATTTTAAGATAATCTTTGTCTGCGTGCCCATGAACATACAAAATAAATTGCCCTGACTGAGATTGTGCAGCTTTGGCAAAAGCCTCTTTTAACTGACTTTCTGGCTCAAAAAGATCGTAGTCAAGTAGCTCATTATCTAAATATCCATCTTCATCTATATCTGGAGGCTGTGGATTTATGTAGATAATATCATTATCTGTAAAGCCTCTCTGCTTTAAAAGTCGATACATCTGCTGACATAACTTGTTGCTGTAAGGATAAAGTGTTGTGCTCCCCCCACCTCCTGCAATTATAATTGCTCTGCCCATGCTTGATGATGGCTCTGGGTCTGGATCGGGATTTGGATCAGGCACTGGATCGATATCAGGCTCGCTATTTTCTATAATAATTTCAACAACATTGGAAAATGGGCTTTGCCCCCCCTCATTAAGAGCCTTAACAGCAGCATAATATTTAGCCCCTTGCCACAATGCTCCGCTCAATTTTGTGATATTGCCTACACTTATGCTATCAAAATTTGAAGGATTGACACTTTCTGGCTTTTTGCCTGTGTGTGGGGCATAGAACAGAAGATACTCATTTGCCCCTAAAAGTGCACTCCATGATAGATTCATATTAATCCCATCAATAGAGACTGTAAGTCGAGGAGCTTTAGGAGGAGGCACTGTATCAGGCTTTGTATAGACTCCTGTAACTGTAGTTGTTTGATCTGGCTCAACTGTTACAATCATATTTTCAGGCTTTATCCACCCCGCCACCTCGTAAAACTCTATGTCATGGTCACCAACATAGATGTCATCAACTGTTGAGCCGCAGGTGTGCCATTCGCCGCTGTCAACTCTCCATTTAAACTTTAACATCTCATTGCAAGCAGGAGAGGTTAAGACTTTAAGAGAGCCTTTATTAGATGGCTCGCCAACCTCAACTGTAACCAGTCCTGTTGAGGTATCTAAGCCATCAGATAAAACATACTCAAACTCAGCAACGCCTGTAAATTTAGGTTTTGGAGAGAATGAAATTGTGTAATCAAATGGGTTAAATGTAGCCTCACCTCCAAAACCGCTTATAGCATCAATAATTGTAAGGGGGTTGCCATCTATATCATAGTCATTTGCTATAAGCTCATTAGCATCTATTTTGAGAATTGTTTCATAAGAAGTTTTAAAAAAATCAGGTTCAGCATTTGGGGGATTTTGTAATACCACTGGCTCACCCACATCAATCCAAACAGTTCCAATCTCCTCTTCTATCAAATTACTTAGAATATATGTAAAATAGGCTCTTCCTGAAAAATTTAGGTACGGCGTAAAAATGATAAATCCAGAATCATACAAAACGCTAAAATCTAACGAGCCACCCTCGCCCTCTATAATATCTACAATTGTCAGAGGGCTTCCGTATATATCGTAGTCATTTGAGATAAGTTGATAAACATCAATCCAGAGGCTCTCGCCGTAAGATGTTGAGTAAAAATCTTCTCCTGGATAGATAGATGAGGCATAGATAGAATCTATTTTTATCCCAACTACTGCTACAACTATCCAGATGATGAGCAGCTTTTTTTTTATATTTTTCATACAATTATCCCTCCTTTGAACAAAATGTTATTAACTGTAAGTTATTGTTTTATAGAGTTTTTAGATGTTGTTAAGATCGTCTAATGGGCTTATTACTCCATAACCGCCTTGTTCAAGTACATGTGTATAAATCATTGTAGTTGACACATCTTTATGACCAAGCAATGCTTGAATAGTTCGTATATCTACTCCACGCATTAGAAGATGAGTAGCAAAGCTGTGCCTAAATGTATAAACGGTTATACGTTTATGGAGACAAGCCAGTTGAGTTGCTGATCTGATTGCTCTATTAATTGTTGAAGGGTCTAAGTGATGTCTTCTTGTAACTCCACTTCTTGGAGCAACAGATAGATTTCCAGAAGGGAAGATGTATTGCCATTGCCACTCTTTTGCAGCATTAGGATATTTACGACTAAGTGCATAAGGCAGATAAACTTCTCCGTATCCTTGTGTCAAGTCTTGTTCATGCATTATTTTTACGATTGCAAGATGGTTATTGAGCATAGAGATTACTGAAGAAGGAAACATTGTTATACGATCTTTGTCCCCTTTGCCAGAACGTACCGTAATCTCTTTGAGGTTATAATCAATGTCATGTACTCTTAACCTGAGTGCCTCAATCATTCTAAGTCCACTGCCATAAAGGAGTTTTACAACTAATTGGGGAACACCTTTAATCAATGTTATAACATTTGCAACCTCTTGTTGAGTCATAACAACTGGCAGATGTCTGTGCTCTTTTGCACGTACAGCGTCAATTTTTTCCTCAAGAGGTTGTTTAAGAACCTTCTTATATAAAAATACCAAAGCATTCATAGCTTGATTTTGTGTTGAAGGAGCAACATTTTCTTTTACTGCGAGATGAGTCAAAAATTGTTCAATTTTTGCTTCTCCTCCATTCAAATCTTCCCGTGATTTCATTTTATGAAAATGAATAAATCTTTTAATCCAATCACAATATGAACGTTATGTATTAATTGAGTAATGATTTAGACGCATCACATCGTGGATTTCTTCCATTATTTTTTTATTTTGCATACTTGACATATTTAAAATTTTTATGATAGGAAAAAGTTACTTATCAATTTCAATAATATATTTTAAAAAGTTGACTTGATAATGAATTATCATGGGCATTTTTACCTGATATTAGTGTTAAAATCA
>JADFZO010000101.1 GCA_015232465.1 Desulfamplus sp. | reverse complement strand
TTTAGTTAATACTTTTTCATTGAGATTAAGATGTATTACTCATAAATAGGCTGAATCATGATCAGGGTGCAGAGACAGGATTCGTAACCAACTATCTTCCCTAAAAGCCACACTTCTAAACCCCTTTGCAATCCTGAAACTGTAAAGTCTCTCATTGCGGGGACCTTTACGTGAAATAATTGCTTCCCATTTAAAGCCCTGAATCTTGAGAGACTTGCTGCCAAGTCATACTTGACACTTTCTTGAGAGTATTAAGCACGTTCAACTTCTTGGGGCGGATTATTTTCTGCCCATGTAATTGCTTTTCCTAAATCATCAGCAACTTTGGAGTCTTGAAGCCAGCGTTCACTGGCAGGGATAAATTCACCAATTTTCAACATCCATACACCAGTTTCAATCTGCTCTATCATAACTGTTTTACCAGCATATTGTTTGCCTAAGGTTATCTGACCGCTACGACCTACCGATTTAACCATTATCATTGAACACCCCTATTTTTAATTCTGATTGTCAGCATTAGAGACTAATTAAACCAGATACTTACAATCTCTATCATATCAAATCGGCGTTTAATTTGCGGATCGCACCAAAATTAGATGATGTAACTTATTTGTTTCGTCCCATGAAACATCTGGAAAATCAAGGCTTGGTTGAGTAAACAATACAGAATCAAACTCTGGTTCGGGACATGTTCCCCAACAATCAGTATAAGGAAGACTACTCGTCCATATATCATAATCAGAATTAATAATTCCGTTTTGAAATATGGGATCCCATGATTCTATAAAATCAAAATATGATACCCTTTCAACCTTTACTCGACTCAAAGTTTCGTTCCTCGTCGGGAGACGCCAGTCTGAATACCCACAGAGTCCCATTTCGTTGACCGCATCTATGTACTGTTGCGTATCGCAATAACCTTGATTTACCTCATCACAACTTTCTCTTTGATATCCCTTTATCCGAGAATCTTTGATATACCAACTATAGGTATTCTGAATATATCTAAAGTTTCGAGGATCGTTGCTCTTGATCTCCCACATCAAACCATTTTCATCGAGTTCACAATTGCCTACTCCTTCATCCTCATTATTGTCAACTAACCCAGCTATTGTCATCAGTGCTTGCAACGAATCAACATGTGCCAGTCCTCCAAATATATCACCTACCACATAAACGTCATAACTAACTGTATTTAAGCCTATATAGCTATTTGTAACTGGATAATAACGAAAATACCATTTATCTACAGTTTGACTTGTCTGATTTGCGGGTGAGAAAAACTGGGAGTATTGAGCTTCTGCCCAATGAAAGAACCTATCCGCATCACTTAGACTATCTGCAAAAACTACTTGTGATGTTAGTGTTAAGAGTAAAACAATGACAAAACTCATTTTCATTTTCATTTTTGTATCCCCATTCCTAAAGTAAAAAATGATAATAAAACCGCTTTTCAGCACTCAGCTAAAAAGTGGTCAGACCCGAGTCAAGAAGACTCCAAGCCTTTTCCTAAAAGTTAAATTAGTTCAAAATAACTTTAAAATCTTTCTGCTAATAATCTTTTTTCATTATTATCCCCCCTTTTTTGTTTAGTCTAAGATCGATTGCCAGAACATTCATCAATCAGAGTTCTTCCTTGGCATACACGCGAGATATTGGCAGGCATGTTCGTTGACGTTGGAGATAGCCCTACCGTTCTTGAGTCTGAAAATACCGATAAGGTTTGTTGTTGAGAAGCCTAACTGGAAACTAAGCGGCACCAGCAGTTTGGCATCCGCTTGAATGGCTGGTTCGAAAAATTTTAAGTTTTTTACATCTTTAATGAATGCCAAATTGCAGCTACTTTAGTAGTATCTGGAATCAAGGGACAGCCCTGTGTTCTTACAATATTCTTGATAATTCCAAGCTCTGCCAAAGAAGATTCAACAGCATCAAGATTGCCTTGCGCAGGCACTATAGTATTCACGTCTACCAAAAAATAATATGGATAAATTTCTCTGTCATCATCTAAATTTTCTCGTCTTCCTGATGAAGCTTTTGCAATATGCGTTATTTCAGTTTCATATGAAAAAATAATAGTTTCACCAGCCGCAATCCCATTGGCAGAAATTCTGCCCTTTGTGAGAAGGAATTTTCCTACCGGTTCTCTTCCTCTCAATGTATTATTGAAATATTCATCCACACTTTCTCTTTTTGGGAAATCAACATCTTTTGGACTCAATTTAATGATTCGCATTATATTTTCTCCAGTATTCGAACCATTTATTATCAAGTAACTTTACCCTGATAATACTTTAAAATTAATGTTATCAAAGCACCTTTGCATTGATAACCCCTAAAACAGCACTTATCAAGCAGATTTCAACTGATAAGTAACCTTTCCCCTATCATAAAAAATTAAAATATGTCAAGTATGCAAAATGAAAAAATGAAAAATAATAGACAAAATAAACATAGGAAGATTTGAATGGTGGGGAAGATTGCAAAGTTGGGCTGGTGGGAGTTGTGAAAAAGGACGTAGCAAGGCTACGCCCCTTGATTTTAAATATGTTGCTGCTACTTTTTTCTCTAAATTTTACTTAACGCCTGCTCTAAATCCTCAATCAAATCCTTTGGGTCTTCAAGACCAACAGACAAACGGATCAAACCATCATCAATTCCAGCAATCTTTCTCTCCTCTGGTGTCAGATGCTCATGGGTGATTGTTGGAGGATGCATACAGATAGAACGGCTTGTCCCAAAGGTTACTGCATGAACAATGGTCTTAAAGCTGTTCATCGCAGTTGCTGCCCCTTTCACTCCATTTGCAACAACAAACGACATCAATCCTCCGTGCATTCCACTCATCTGACGACACGCCAACTCATGCTGTGGGTGAGTTTTAAGACCTGAATAGTTGACACGCTCAATCTTTGGGTGAGAACTTAAAAACTCTGCAACTGCTTGAGCATTTGAGCTATGCTTTGCCATTCTCATTGAAAGGGTCTCAATATATTGAAGAGTTAGCCACGCCTCTATTGGCTGAATAATTGAGCCTATAAACTCAGTTGTGTTCCAGCGAATATCCTCAACAAGCGGCTCAGGTCCAATAATTGCCCCGCCAATAACAGTTGCATTGCCAGCAATAAATTTTGAGATAGATAAAAGGACAAAATCTGCCCCAAGCTCCATAGGACGCTGAAGAGCTGGAGTTGCTGTTGTGTTATCAACAAGCACGGGAACCCCTTTTGCGTGTGCAACATCAGCTACTGCCTTGATGTCTGTAATAAATAGACAAGGGTTACTTGGTGTCTCAATCCAGACAAGTTTTGTCCGCTCGTCAATCTCATCAGCCCAAGATTGCGGGTCTGCTGGCTCTTTTACAAATCTAAATTGAACATTGCATTTTTTAGGAAAAATAGAGGTTGACTGCTTATAACCCTCACCAAAAATATTGAGCGATGTTACAACATTATCTCCTGGCTCAACCATTGTAAAAATAAGAGAAAATAACGATTGAGAACCAGAACCAGATGTTATGCACGCCTCGCCACCCTCAAGAGCAGCGAGTCTTTCCTCTAAAACGGTGTTGGTTGGGGTTCTTGTTCGCCCATAAACAGGGCATGGAATCTCATCAAATGTGTTATAGGGAAATGTGATTGATTGCACAATTGGCGGAGTGAACGAAACAAAGTCATTTTTGTTCTCTAAGGGGTGAAATCCAGCGTGAAGTGCACGGGTATCAAACCCAAGTTTAACATTTTCTCTCACTGCACGAGGTTTTGTTGGGTCATAAACCCAGTGATCTCTTAAAAAAAAGTGTTTATCATGTTTTTTCATCTGTTTTTTTTATATTCTCCAAAACTTATTTTTTTGTATTAATCCAAGCCTGTTCACGCTCTACAATAGCTTTAATCTTTTTTTGCACATCTTCTGGAAGAGCTTTAGGTGTATATTTTGCAAGAATCTCATCAACAACCTTTGCAGCCCTTGCCTCCATAGTTAAGCTGCCTTTTTTCTGCCACTGAGCATATCCGCCTTTATCAAAGAGTTTTGAGTAAAATGGCTCTTTATAGTGCCTTATTGTGTGCGGGTGTTGAAGATATGAACCAGTTGGACCAAGCTCTTCAGTTACATCAAGTGCAAGGGTCTCATCATCAACAGCAACCCCTTTTGTTGCAGCACGCAAAAAGCCAATTGTCTCATTTGCCATAACCTGAAGCTGCAAAGAGCCTTGCAGACCAGACTCCATAAATCCAACATCATGCACAATGTTTGCTCCGTGAAGAAGTGCTGTCATAAGGCTTATTGTCATCTCAATACCAGATTGATTGTCTAAAACTTTTGAATCAGTAGAACCTCCAAGACCAAAAACAGGCAGATCGTAATATTTGCCCATAGTAGTAGGGATCCCCTGCTCATCAGCAAGAACGTAGTTTCCAACCATTGTCTGAAGATTATAAGGTCCCCCATTCCAGCCAGGAACAGCAATTGGAGAGCCCTCTTTAACAAGTTGAGATAAAACAACACCAAGCATAATACCAGCGTTCATATTAGCCATGCAGCCAGCAGCAGTTGCTGGAGAGTTCACGCCACCAGCATTAAGCGGAATCCAAAGCTGTGGAAGCCCTTTTTTAGCAAGATAGATGCACTTTTGAAGAGCCTCTTCATTGGCAATCAATCCAGAGGTTACATTGATATAGCAGGTTGCAAATGGGTATCGTCTAAACTCCTCTTCACCACCAGCAACAGCTTCGCACATCTCAACAGCAGCTTTGCAACCCTCAAAATCAGGACTTACAAAGACAATTGGTTTTGTGGTGTAGTTGAGCATAACCTCCATCTGATAGCGATCATAGATGCTCTGATCAACATCTTTTGGCAAAAATAGCGACATCACAAAATCGATCTCAGGCAGCCAGTCCATAACCTTTGCAGCTTCAATCACATCAGTTAGAACTGGCAATCTTCGCTCACCTGTTCTGTGATCTAAAATATTTAAGCAATCTGAGCCGCCACCATAATAGGTGTTGTATCCCCACGCCCTTATTGCTGGCTTTTTGTCTCTATCATAGAGCGTCATTCTTTTAGGTGCCTGCATAAGGGCACGGCTGACCATATATTCTGGTATTCTTACCCTGATTCCATCTACATTTGCTCCACCTTTTTTTAGAATTTGTCTTGCCTCTTCATGGTGAACATCTACGCCAGTTCGCTCAAGAATTTCAAGCGTCCCAACATGAATCTGCTCACACTCTTTTTGACCCATACGTGCATAATGGGCTGTGGTCATACTTTGACCTTGAGTTGAAATCATTTAATTGCCTCCGTTGATATATCAAAAACAGTTATTAATATGGTCAGCCTATATAGATTAATCTATCAAAAGTCAATGAGAGAGTTTAACAGTGTTTGTCAATCAAATCATTTAATGTCATTCTAATAGTGTTTAAGTTGTCATAGTTGACTGGAAACCTGACCATTTTTTCGTCAGTGCCCATCATCTTTGCAAATCGTCCAGATAAACCCCTTGCATTAAGATCAATCTCCATAAAGACCATGAAACCGTTGCTCATGGGTCTAAATATAAGCTCAATCTCCTCAAGTCGCCTTTTAAAATCACCTCTAACTGGCTTTAGTGCAAACTCTTGCACAAACGGCACCATCATATTCATATTGCGTGGGGCAGGTTCGCATACAACTTTATACATTTGCAAACCAAGCTCCATAGCACTGTTAAAAACAGACTGCATAAGCGGGTGGGGCTTTACATTTATGTAGTCCTTATCTGTTGGATCAACAGCCATCTTAATATCAAGACCAGTCTCAACCCATGTTTTTGTCTTTCCAGCAGTTACTGGCGTGAAGATTGGCAGTTTAAAATCGAGATCAAATTTGATAACCTGATCTGGATTAATAACAAAAGGCTCTGACACCTTATCATCTAAAATAAGAGCGGTTCGTGTTATGTTTATCTCATCTTCATCTTCACCACTTTTTATCTCAATCTCATCTTCATAGGTGCTTTTTACCTTAAAGTAGATGCTATCAATACTCTGCTCAACTGATCCGCCTCTAATAGTAACCTTTCCTTTTATCGGCTCTCCTGGAATAAAAATATCGTTAAAAAGCTCTGTCTCAACAGTTGCTGAGCCAACCCCCATTTTTGAAAGCATTTTGTTAAAAAAAGACATTATTTTTGTTCCTCCTAAATTGTTATAAATATTTTACTTTTTTACAATCCCAAGCATAACTCTGTATGGACCTGGTGTTCCGTGTGGAAGCAGCCCAACTCTATCGCCATCATGTAGAGCTGTGTCAAAAGGTGTAATTTTGCCATTTACAAAAACACCCTCAACATCATTTTTTAATAGTTTAAGATAAGATAGCAGATCATTTACACTGCTATTTTGAGCCAATTCAACCTCTGAATTGTAAAAGTTAAATCCATTTTCTGATAATTTTTTTTGCAAAAATGAAAAGGCATTAATTGTTATCTTCATTGCGATTTTTTTTAAATTACCCCCCTTAATTTTTTAAGATCAATTTACGATCAATTATTGAGAATACAACACAAATAAAATGGTAGTCAAAATAAAAACTTTTAGAGCTATATCAGGCAACTTACCTATTATAGTTTGATATTGACTTGCTTAATATGACCATGCTAAACCACTTTAATTAAAACAAAATAGAACAGATAAACCCCAATCTTAAGAAAAATAGTAGTTATAGCTGGAGAGATTATGCAAACTCACGGAATACTTCTTGGTGCTGGTACAAATGAGATGGAGCTTTTAACTGTTTGGATTCAAGGACAGCTATTTGGAATCAATGTGGCAAAGGTTCAATCTGTTGAGAGCTTTGATAAAAAACTTGTAACAGCAATGCCTGAAAATCCACCTGAAGTTGTAGGAATGCTCCTCTACAGAGGCAGAACAATCCCTTTGATTGATCTAAAAATTCTATTAAATATCTCTCCAGTAGCTTTAAAAATAGGTGATAAAAATCTAAACTCCATGCAAAATCGCGATATTGTTATTGTAACAGAATTTAATAACAAACAGAATGCTTTTAAGGTACAAGGTGTGAACCGAATATTTAGATTTTCGTGGTCAGATTTTGTCCCTATAAATCCACTTATTGGGAGTACCTCTTATGTTATCGGCTCTGTTCAGGCAGACGGGCATGAGGTTATGGTGCTTGATCTTGAACATGCACTATCTTCGGTGTTTCCACATATGGTGCTTGAAGAGCTATCAGATGAGACTGTCAGAAAAAAGGAGCTTGTTAGCCGCGATAAGTTAAATATTTTGTTTGCAGAGGACTCCCCAACAATTCGTAAAGGGGTTGTAAGGGTTCTTAAAGAGGCTGGATTTGTTCAGTTGCAAGATTTTGATAATGGTCAATCTGCACTTGATTACTGCATATTAAATGCAGATGTGTTATCTGACACAGAGTCTCACACGGTTTTAATTACAGATATTGAGATGCCACAGATGGACGGTCTGACCCTTTGCAAACAGATAAAAGATCACCCACAACTTAAAAATATATATGTGGTTGTATTTTCAAGTTTAATCAATACTCAGATGGTTGAAAAATGTAAAAAGGTTAATGCAGATAACTATGTAACCAAACCAGAAAGTAACACTTTGATTGATATACTTGATAGTTTCTGTCTATCTTAAAAAAATTTTAAGTAAAGTCTAAATCTGACATGGGGATAACAAATATATGGTTGAGTGTTTACAAAAAAATGTGCTTGAGGAGCTTTTAAAACTACTAAAACTTGAAAAGATAGAGGAGAATATCTTTAGAGGCGAGAGCCAAGATTTAGGTTTTGGTAATGTTTTTGGCGGTCAAGTTTTAGGGCAGGCACTATCAGCAGCAAGTCAAACTGTTGATAGCTCAAGACCAGTTCATAGTCTGCACGGATATTTTTTAAGAGCTGGAGACTCATTAAAGCCAATTGTCTATAATGTTGATTGCATCAGGGACGGAAAGAGTTTTACCACAAGACGAGTTGTCGCAATTCAAAAAGGTCGCCCTATATTTTCAATGGCAGCCTCTTTTCAGGGGCAGGAGGTTGGATTTGAGCATCAAGATACAATGCCAGAGGTTCCAGGACCAGAAGGGATAGAGTCTCAGACAGAATCAGCAAAAAAGATCGCCCACATGATACCCAAACATCTTGTTGATAAGTTGGTTTGCCAAACACCAATTGAGATACGTCCGATTAATCCTGTAAATCCTTTTGCTCCAGAGAAGATGCCTCCAAGAAAATATGTCTGGTTTAAGGCTATAAACAGTATTTCTGATGATATTGCAATTCATCGTTATATGTTGGCATACGCATCTGATTTTAATCTTTGCACAACTTCGCTCTATCCTCA
>JADFZO010000100.1 GCA_015232465.1 Desulfamplus sp. | reverse complement strand
AATTTCAAAGAGCATTAAAAAAATCATATGCAAAAACCTAACCGGACACTACTGACTCATCTTTAAAATTTTCTCTCTTTAATTATTGTTTTGCCATTTTAATCTATTTTATTCTAATAATTATCAATATTGAACCAATATACTATTCTCCCCAAACCGTGTAAATAAAAAAAGCTCCTCTACAAAAAATACCACCTGTGAAACTATCTAAAAATAATAAATATATGGCTGAAAGTTAAAAAAACAGAGAAAATAAAAGAAAAATAGAGCAAAACAGCTATATCGTGAATATAGGGTATTTCTATCTGATAGAAGAATATCGATCTAAAATCAGATATATCACGCTATAACAGTTAATTTTAAAAGTTGCTGTAATTAAAGGGGATTAAGCTGTTTCACAAAATAAAATATAATTAAATTAAATAGTTATCTAAATCAAATCTATATAATCCTAATATAATTCTAACAAACAAATATCAGATTTGACTTGCAAATTTATATGAAATAGAGAGAGGGGAAATATCAATTAAGATTGATTTATTAAATATACATAACAATATAATATAAGCTCATCGCTGTAATTAGCCCCTGATCAAAATTTTTAAGATAAAACTGGAGAGTTATGGAGTCTGTTTGGAATCAAGTTAAAGCAAACTTAAAGGAGATATTGCCTGATCTCAGCTTTAGAATGTGGATTCAGCCAATGAAGTTTGCAGGGTTTGAAACCTTTGCAGGCAGCTCAAATAGAGGGGAGCAGTTGCAAGTCAATCAAAATATAGATGGTGCAAATTTAAAATCTGTTACTGTAACCCTTTTGTGTGCAAACTCATTTGCAAGAAAGCGTATTAGAGACAACTACCTTGCAGATATGGCTAAAGAGTTTTTAAAAATTGGCAAAGAGCTTGGATTTGAACAGATTAAAATTCAATTAGATATTTTTGATGACCAAAAAAATGACATCAAAAAGGCTGACAATATCTCACCTAACCAGCCAATATTAACAACCAAAATTGGTGCAGCAGCTACAAAAAAGAGAGCTACAACTAAACAAGCTCTGCCAATCTTAGCTCGAAGCAATCCAAACAATCTAAAACGCCCGTCAAATGTGGATCAACCCACCCTGCCGGGATTACCACAAATATTTGATACGGGACGCATGTTAAAAAAAGATTACACATTTGATCAGTTTGTTGTGGGTAACAACAACAACTTTGCCTACTCAGCTTCACTGTCGTTAGCTGAAGGGGGGAACAACGCAAATGGGGCGATCTATCTGCTTGCTGGCACTGGACTTGGAAAGAGCCATCTATCTCAAGCAGTTGGACACCATGTTATAGACAATGGTATCACAAACAGGGTCTTTTACATCACTGCTGAAGATTTTACAAATGAGATGGTTCACTCTATTCAAAGCCACACAATCAACAATTTTAAGGAGAAATACAGAAAAAAATGTGATGTTCTTATCCTTGAAGATATACATTTTTTATCAGGTAAAGAGGCGACCCAAAAAGAGCTTGCCATGACATTAGATTACTTGCTTGATGCACAAAAAAAGCTTATCTTTAGTGGCTGCTATCTGCCAGACGAGATTCCTAAAATGAATGAGCAGCTAAAATCAAGGCTCACTATGGGACTTGTAACCAAAATGGAGGCTCCCGATTTTGGGGTAAGGGTAAAAATCCTTAAAAAAAAATCGCAGAGTAATGGCTACACTATCCCAAATGATGTTGTAGATTACATTGCTCAAGAGCTTTGCGATAATGTAAGACAGTTGGAGAGTGGACTTACTGGGGTTGTTGCTAAAGCCTCTCTTATGGGCGAAAGAATTGATTTGAGCCTTGCTAAAAGCGTTCTTGAAAATATCTCAAGAAGCAAAAAAGAGGTAACAATAGATTCAATAAAAAGACTAATCTGCAATGAGTTTGGTGTCTCTGAGGCTGATCTTCTCTCAGCATCAAGAAAAAGCAACCTTGTCTATCCAAGACAGATAGCCATCTACCTATCCAAAAAATATACAGAACAGCCCATCAAGACAATTGGAAAGAGCTTTAACCGCTACCACGCAACAGCCATACACTCTATAAATGCTGTTGAAAAGGCGATGCAGCAGCAAGGTGCGATTCGTGAACAGCTCAACTATCTTTATAAAAAGATTGAGTCTGGAAAGATTTAAGATTTTACGACTTTGCAAGTATCTGCTTGAGATACTTGCCTGTATAGCTATTTTTAACCTTTGCAACATCTTCTGGACTCCCTTGAGCTATAATCTGCCCCCCACCACTTCCACCCTCAGGACCAAGATCAATAATCCAATCAGCAGTCTTTATAACATCTAAATTATGCTCAATCACAATTACTGTATTTCCGCCATCTCTAAGGCGATTGAGCACGTTTAGTAAAAGCCGTATATCTTGAAAATGGAGCCCTGTTGTAGGCTCATCTAAAATATACAAAGTTTGACCAGTATCACGTTTAGCAAGCTCTCTTGCAAGTTTAATTCTTTGAGCCTCGCCACCAGATAGGGTTGTTGCAGCCTGCCCAAGTTTTATATAGGAGAGTCCAACATCCATCAATGTATTTAAAATATTGATTATCTGCGGGTGGTTTGCAAATAGCTCACACGCCTGCATCACCGAGAGATCAAGAACATCTGCAATTGAGTGGTTTTTATACTTTATCTCAAGCGTAGAGCTGTTAAATCGCCTGCCTCGACACACCTCACATGGAACAAAAACATCAGCTAAAAAGTGCATCTCAACCTTTATGTAGCCATCACCACTGCACGCCTCGCACCTTCCACCCTTGACATTAAAGGAGTAACGCCCCTTTTGGTACCCCCGTGCCCTTGATTCAGGCAACATAGAAAAAAGCTCACGAATTGGGTCAAAGACTTTTGTGTATGTGGCTGGATTGCTTCTTGGGGTTCTGCCAATTGGTTTTTGATCAATATTTATGATTTTATTGATTGAATAAATGGCTCTATCTGCATCATAAAATCCATCAATTGCCTCATGCTCCCCAACCTCAACTGTTGAGCCGTTGAGCTGGCGTGCAATTGCAGGATATAGAATCTGATTGATAAGGGTTGATTTTCCAGCACCAGATACACCAGTAACAGCAACCATAAGCCCAAGTGGAATAGCAACATCAATATTTTGCAGATTATTTTCAGATGCCTTTTTTATGGTTATCCAGCTATTTGACTCTTTTCTATCTTTTGGAATCTCAATCTTTTCTGAGCCGTTTAAAAATCTGCCTGTCAAAGAGTTTGGGTTATTTTTAATATCCTCTGGAGTGCCTTGTGCTATAATCTCACCACCCAAATGGCCAGCACCAGGACCAATATCAACAATCCAATCAGCACGATTCATGGTCTCTTCATCATGCTCAACCACAATCAAGGTGTTGCCAATATCTCGCAGATGGCACAAAGTTCTTATAAGTTTTTCATTATCTCGCTGGTGCAGACCAATTGATGGCTCATCTAAAATATAGAGCACCCCAGTCAATTCAGAGCCAACCTGAGATGCAAGCCTTATTCGCTGGGACTCTCCACCAGATAGAGTTGGTCCCTTTCGATCAAGAGATAGATAATCAAGCCCAACATTTTTCAAAAAACCAAGCCTTCCAGCTATCTCTTTTATTAACTCCCCAGCAATTAGCTTGCGATTTCCCTCAAGTTTTAATCTGCTTATAAAATCGTAGCTATTTTTTATGCTCATCTCAGTAATATCAATTATTGATCTGCCATCAATCCGAACATTGAGCACCTCTGGTTTAAGTCTCCTGCCCATGCAGACTGAACAGGTCTGCTCACTCATAAAACTTGAATAGTACCTCTTTTGCCCCTCAGATTGAGTTGTGCGATAACGCCTCATCAAAGTGTGTATTAGCCCCTCGTGCTCATGCTCAACCTCACCCTTTATTTTTGCTGACTGCCAATTTACAACAAGTTTTCTGCCATTGCCCCCATTTAAAATAATATCTTTGTGCTCTTTTGGCATATCTTTCCATGCAGTATCAAAATCGATCCCCCATTGAGCCTCCATAGCAAGAAGTTGAGCCATTCCCCACGGATTTTGATTTTCTCCCTTTGAGGTAGCGTCATCATCTGCATCTTCAGACAGATTTTTATTAAAAAAGGTTTTGGGGAAAAAGTAGTTTTTCCAAGGCACAACAGCACCTTGACGAATGGTTAATGTGTAATCTGGAACAATTTTATCAGGGTCCATGTATAAAAGCGTGCCAATTCCATTGCACTCAGGGCACATGCCAAGTGGTGAATTAAATGAAAATAGAGTTGGCTCAAGCTCAGGATATGCAATTCCACAACACGATCTGGCTTCGCTCATTTTAATATCATCTTGCCCCATCAGGTGAACTATCAACTGGCTATTTCCAACACGCAAAGCAGTCTCAACTGAATCTGTAACCCGATTTTTAAATGAGTCATTTTGGCTCACAACAAGCCTATCAACAACCACATCAATATTGTGTTTTTTATTTTTTGCAAGAGATTGAATATCTTCAAGATTGTGAACAACCCCATCAATACGGACGCGTGCAAATCCATCTTTTTTTAGGCTATCCAAAATATCTTTATGTTCGCCTTTTCTATTTTCAACAAGCGGGGCAAGAATTAAAATCTTTGAGGAGATTGGAAGGGATAATATTTGTGAGACCATGCTCTCAGCATCGCCTCTGCCAACAAGTTTACCGCACTTTATGCAGAATTGCTCGCCAACTCTGGCAAAGAGAACTCTTAAATAGTCATAAATTTCAGTGATTGTGCCAACAGTTGAACGGGGATTTTTGCTTGCAGCCTTTTGTTCAATTGAGATTGTTGGGGAAAGCCCCCTAATTGTATCATATTGAGGCTTTACCATCTGCCCAATAAACTGCCTTGCATAAGCAGAGAGGGACTCCACGTAACGGCGTTGTCCCTCTGCAAATATGGTGTCAAATGCAAGGCTTGATTTGCCCGAGCCTGATACACCAGTAAAAACAATCAATTTTTTCTTAGGTAGCTCAACATCAATATTTTTTAGATTGTGCTCTCTTGCACCTTTGATTGTTACGGTGCTAAGTTCGTTTGTTGTAAAAAAAGGGGGGATAGTCATGTTGTTATGGTTTAAACTCCTCTTAAAAGATCGATTTTAAGTTAAGGGAGTCTATTTAACCAATTAGAGCCACTAAATCAATACGCCCCAAAATAAATTTCTGGCTCTCTTCTTTCACTAAAGTTTGTGTGTAGCCAATTGGCAATCTCAACCATTTTGGGGTGCTCCATAACCCTTGCACCTGTTGGGCAGTTTTTGATACATGCACAGCAACGCAAACACAACTGCACATCTGTTGTTACAACATCTTCAACTTTAACAGCCCCAGTTGGACAGACTTGAGCACACACTCCGCACTTGACGCACTCATCTTCTAAAGTTACAGGGGAGATTGGAGGTGCTGCTGCTCTCTCTTTGTATGGAAAATTGCCCGGCACTTTTAGCTCTGCAACAATCTTATCAAGCTTTTCTGCTGACAAAGTTGCAGATTGTGCAAAGGCAGATAAGAGCCTATTTTTAACCTCTTTTCCAAAATCTTCTGCTTTTTGCATATCAGCAGTGTCAGGGCGATTTGGTGCAATTGGTTTAGATTTTGTAGAAAAAGAGTGCTCACCAATAAAAGCTGCTGCTGCCACTGGTTTAAAGCCAATTTCAATAGCAAGATTTTTTAGCTCTAAAAGTGTATCTTCATAAGCTCTATTTCCATAAACCACAACAACAATAGCTGGAGTGTTGTTCCCCTTGAGAAGTCTAAATCGCTTGATAGCCTCAATAGGCAGCCTTCCGCTATAAACTGGTGCTCCTAAAATGGCTATATCACCTGTTTGAGTTTTAAGATTAATATTTTCAGATTTATCATTTAGTAAGGTAAGATCAATTGAGTCAACTTTTTCAACATTAAAACCTTCTGCAATCTTATCAACAATCTTTTTTGTTGTGGTTGTAGGTGAAAAATATGCTGTTAGAAGAGAATTTAAACGCATCTTTGCACTCCTTTGTAAATAGCTATCATAAATTTAGTTTTTTTGTAGGGGGTGCAGCATTTGTTGCCCCCCTAAAGTTTCATAACTCTTACGTACCTATTTAGAGTTGTCAAGTTCAGCAATTCTTGAGTTGATTGAATCAAGGGTATTTTGAACAGCAGTTGCACGCTCTTTTAGCATAGCAAGCTCATCTGCTGGAGTTACAGCTTCTCCTGTTGTCATACGCTGACAGACGCCCTTTCCAAAGCCTTGTCCGCCACCTTGCTTGGCACCTCTACCAAAGCCCATGCCACCAGCAGCTCTACCACAACCACGACCTCTTCCAGCTCCCTGCCCTTCGCCTCTTGGACCTTGACCTGTGGGTCCTGTTCCATCAAATCCTGGCATATTAAACCTCCTTATTATCTTTTAATATTTTTGGTAATATTTTAAGGTTGATTTAGATAAAATCTTGAACAGTTTAGCTTAGTTACCGTTGCCACCTTGTCCCTGTCCTCTACCACCACCTTTATTGCCGCCGCCCTGATTGCCGCTTTTACCACCTTTGTTGCCGCAACCTTGACCGCCGCCGCCTTTGCCACCTTTATTGCCACATCCACCGCCTTGACCACCACCGCGTGAACATGATCCATTTCCATTTCCTTTTGGCATAACTCTCACCTCCTTGATATTATTGGTAAAATACCTCTTGTTTAAATTTCCACGATGCCTTCGACCACACCCTGGCATCGCAAAGTTTGAAATAATCGCATCATCTCTAATTGACTCATCTTTTGTATAAGCTGCTATAACATCTTCAATATTGCCACTAATAAAAGATATAACCTTTAATCCATTAGCCTCAATTATAGCTGCTGGTACTGTAGAGATAGCCCCGCAAATGAGAAGATCAACTTTAAGCAAACTCATGCGACTTAACATATCTGCTAAATTTGAGATTATAGCCTGATTAAACCTCTCAACAGAACGGCTGACAACCTTGCTATCTTTAATCTCAACAATGAGAAGAGTCTTTGCAGCATCAAAAACTGGCGATATTTTATCTTCCCATGCAGTCAGTGCTATCTTCATCTTTTTAATATCCTGCTTAAAGTTTAAAAACATTTGCCTTAGCTTTGACATTAATTTAGAGCAACTATCATGCCATATAGATAAATAGCTGATTTTCAAGGAAAACAGCTTTTAATATCAAATTAGATAGATGCAAAATGCAACTCTATCAGTAGTAAAATGCGACCATAACTGATTTTTTTTCATTCGTGTAATCAGCACCAATAAGCTCAAAAACTTTTTCACTATCCCCCCAAAAAATTACCTTATCGTTACTCCTAACGGAACACCACTGATTTATTATGGATCGTAAATTACTTGTTTTGTGATAAAATAAGTATTATTAGAAATAAATTTATTAATATTTAATTTGAAGGTTTAAAAGAACATTGCCAATCGTTTATTGATACGGAATTTAAAAAACAATATTCAATAAAAATGCAAGAGTCTGGATTTCAAAATGATATTATTGCATTAGATTATAAACCAGTTAGTAAATAGCAAAACAAAAACGGTGCAGCCCCAAAAGCCATAATCAGCTTGAAAGGTTGCACGTTATTTTTATGCAACGCTGTTGGTGAATATGGCTAATTTGAAAATAAAAGGATAATATTATGAAGATATTCAACACCGCAGGTCCAGTAAATCCTGAGTACCACTACACAATTGATCCTCTTAGCCGTATTGAACTTGAAGAGGTTGAGATTTTAATTGAGCAGTATAAATATTTTGTCATTCACGCCCCGCGACAAACTGGCAAAACCTCTTGTCTGTTAGCTTTGGTAGATCATATCAATAAAGGCAATAAATACAGAGCATTATATATAAATGTTGAGCCAGCCCAATCAGCTCGTGAAGATGTAAAGCGTGGAATTAAGGCGGTTTTAAGCGCAATCGCTTCTCAAAGTCTCTATTTTCTCAACGATCCATTTGTGAACAACAATTTTAATAAAATGCTTGAACAGCACGGTGAAGATAGTGCTTTAAATGAGACACTGACTCAATGGTCAGCAAATAGCCCAAAGCCAATAATTTTGATGGTTGACGAAATAGATGCCTTGATTGGCGACACCTTAATCTCAGTGCTTCGCCAGATTCGAGCAGGATACAACAAACGCCCGAAGTTGTTCCCGCAAACCATTATCCTTTGTGGTGTGCGAGATATTCGAGATTATCGGATTCACTCATCAAAAGATAAAGAGATCATAACTGGTGGTAGTGCCTTTAACATCAAGGCTAAATCTTTACGACTTGGCGATTTTATAAAACCTGAGGTTTATAATCTGCTTGAAAACCACA